>JANQKX010000007.1 GCA_028280915.1 Kiloniellaceae bacterium | reverse complement strand
GATTTCCTCGTCGGACCCCACGGTAAAGGTAGCCCAGGCGGTTAGGCCCTCGTCGCTGCCGGCGCCCTTGCCGCTCTCGCGGAAGACCATCTGCTCGCCGATCACGTAAAGGCCGTAGTTGCCGTCCTTGTCCCGGGTGGGATCGTCGAGAAACTCATAGGTGCTGCTGTCATAGTAGCCGCCGAAGGAATAAGTACCCGGCAAGCCGGTATCGTTTTTGCCTTGATTGAGGCGGTAGCCGATCTCGCCCAAGGCCAGGACCCCTTCGTCCGGGTTGAAGGTGAAATCCACCCCGTGCTCCTTGTCGTCCTGCACGCTGGGATCGGCGTTATAGGCCCCGCCCGAGATGTAAAACGCGTCGGTGGGATTGAGGGTCAGCCGGGCACCCCACTGGGCAAAGGGCGGCGTGGTGAAGGAAGGCGCGTTGACCAGAATGCTGGTGGGGTTGCCGTTGACCGCGCCACTCACGTAGTTGCCGTAGCTGTCGGAGGCGGCGAAATCGTCCCCTGTCGCCAGGCGCCCCACGGCCAGGTTGGCGAAATCGTCAAACAGGGATTGCTGCAGGTAGAATTGGTTCAGCCGCCAGACAGCGCCGTTGAAGTGCTGGGCGACGGCGAAGATGTTGCCGATGTCATCGCCGGACAGGTCCCGGCCCTGTTGCCAGGAACCGGCGATGAAAATGCTCATGCCCGGAACGCTGGCAATTTTATCCATGTCAAAATCGAACGAGCCGGTCAGGCCCGCCGCATAGGCGCCGCTTTGCTCTATGCCGCCCACCGGGTTGGTCATCAGGTCCGTGGTGTAGTTCAGCGCCGGGGTCACGCCGTCCTTTTGCAGTTCGCTGCGCGCGCCGCCCCAGTCGCCGGTCGCGGTGTCCTGGCTCAACCAGGCTTCCAAGCCTGATTTTTCCTCGGCGAGCGCGGAAAATGGGCCAAGAGCCCCGAAAAAGCCCAGACAAATGGCCCCCAGGGCGATCGCCTTCACGTTTGCCGCCCTGACGGGGCGCGGAATCTTCCAGTTTTGCTTGGCAACAAAACTCACATCCATCAACTCAAGTCCCTCTGCGAACTGGTACTGTTGACTTATGTGCCAGACCCGATCGCTATGGTGATTTGACGGTCTGGAACGGTAGCAAAAATTGATAATAGTTCTTATTCGCGGTCTTAAAAACCAAAAATAGTGACTTTTTGTTTGGCTTTAGTGATGTCACGCCGGGGCTGGTTCCAAGAACGACGATTCTAGCCGAGACCAGCGTTAAGGAACCCGCTTCCTTTGATCCATTTGCCGCCTCAAGACATGGCGGTGATGTGGGAAAGCAGGCGTTCGGTACGGCCGGCAAGCGCTTTGCAATTGACCGCTTCGGTTAAACCCGGGTCTAGGGCCGCCACGGCCCGTTTGGCCGCTTCGGTGAAGTGAAGGGTGCCGTCTGCATCCACACGGTCCACGCCGTCGCGGCGTCCCTGGCGCAGGTTGAATGAGACCGCCTCCTTTTGGGTGAGATCCGGGGGCAGGTCCAGTGCCACCCTTGCCTTGCGAATGCGCAGCGGATAGCCGCCGGGCAATCCCATCGGTGCCGGGGCCGAGAACTGCAGATCCTCTGCGTCCGGCAGCAGGGCCTGCAACACGGGCAGGGCCGAGGCCGCGGTGATGTCATTGTAGATGGGCCCCGCCGCAAAGGGTCTGCCTTCATAGGCCAGGTCATCATGGCGCTGCATATCATCACCCAGATAGACCCGCACGGAATCCGACGGGTCCGAAGGTTTGTGGGCGCGCATCACGTCATAGACCTGGCTGTGATGACCGAGCACCCGAATGGCTTCGTCACCGTGAAAATCGTCCCGTTCTATCAGCCTGTGCCGGACACGAAGGTGATGGATGCTCACATTCCCCAAGCCGACGGTCGGCGCCAGTCCCCGTGTGGCCAGCAGGGGATGCAGAACATCCGGCATGGTGATGTTGGCCACCGGGGTGGACAAGCCCAGTTCGCGGACAACTTCCATGACATTCATCAGAAGGGGCAGCTGAACGGGAATCTGCAGCGCAATCCCGCCCTTGGCAATCGTTTGAGCCACCGGATGATCGTATCCGATGATCGACCAGGGGCTGATCAGGCTGGCGCACTGCACGATAAGGTCCGGCTCATTTTCCCGAATCAGCGCCTCAAGCATCCGCTTGTCGCGCCCATCGACCTGTTGCAGGCGCACCTGAACGCCATGACAGTTTCCCATCATCGCAGCGCGCGGCGCAATGGCATCCGCCTGCCAGTCGGACAGGATCAGTTCGCGAACCGGCGCGCGGGCGAGCAGCCCGTCCGCCATTTTCATGCCCACATCTCCGGCCCCGATGAACAAAACCCTGGCTGACATGGGCGACCTCTCTATCGGACAACTTGCAGGATTATACGGAAAAGAGCCTACCGTTCTCCGGCAGCTTGTCGTCAATCCCGGCCAGGCGCAGGCAATGCCAGGCCAGGGCATGGTTTGAGGATGTTACCGGAATGCCGAGATCCCCCTCAATCTTTGCCACATCGGCGGCAATGCGAACGGACGTGCAGGAGACAAAAACCGCATCGACCTGATGATCCCGGGTGATGCGGGCCACGGCCTCCTTCAGGCTTGGCGTGTCAATGGCGGCCACCTTGGGATCGTGGGGCTCATTAAAGCTTCCGAACACGGGCACGTCGAAGCCGGCTGCCAGGATAGAGCCCTGGACCATTTCGTTGACGGACTTGGCATAAGGGGTCAGAACCGCGATCCTTTTGGCTCCCAAGGCTTGAAAGGCGTTGAAGGCCGCGAAGGCCGGGTCGGTTGTTTTGGCCTCCGGCTTGGCGGCCTTGAGCTTTCCGGCCACCGTGTCGGAACCCAGGACGACGGATGCGGAGGTACAGGCAAAGGCGAGGACATCCAGGGAATCACCGGGCAGGATCAGCTGCGCCGTTTCGGTGATTAGGGGCGCCATGGCCCGCAAGGTTTCCGGCGTGATGTCAGGCGAATTGGCGATGCGGGCGTGATAGAAGTCCACCCCGGGCAGTGTGATCATATGGCGCAGCTCGTGCTCGAGCGTGTAATCGGTGGCCAGCACCACCACGCCAATCCGGGCCCGCGCGGCAATGACCTGTTCCGTTTGAAACGGCAGATTTTCGATGAGATCCATTTTGGCCATTTCCATTTCAATCACTACAGGGCCTTCCTCCGTTCGGCGGTCACAGGGCAAAACGCTCCGGTCGGCAGTTCCGAATCCGTCCCCCCAAGTTCAGCCTCCCAAGTCCAACCTCCCAATTCCATTCTTTTGGGCCCGTCCTCTTGGGGCAGAACGACAGAGTCGAAAGCGCCCGGCGGCCCTGTCCAAGAAGGGAAGGGGCCCTGGCCCGGTTCAGGGATATCCAGACCCGACAAAGGGTCGCCCCTGTCCGGGTTTTTGTCCACATCCATTTTAATCTCTAACGGCACCTCAAGCGAAGATCCGATTGCCGCCGCGCATCAGCGACATGACCAGTATTTGCCTGTTTTCAAGGGACACCGGAAAGCCGATCTCCTCGGCCAGCCCGGTTCTATGGTAGGAGGAGCGTTTGATCCGCAGGGCTTTGGCCGCAGGTGATCCGGCCGCCTGCGGGCCCGAGATCCTATCCCTGCCCTGGTGTTGGCCTGTTAAGACGGCCTGGGCTCCATTGACCGCTCAGGTCATTTAATTCCCGCCCTCAGGAAGGCCTGAACAAACTGGCGCTGGAACAAGACGAACATGATCAGCAAGGGGGCGATGACCATCAAGGTCGCCGCGGAGATGATCGAGATGTCCACGCCGTTCTCGGGCGCGCCGAAGATCGACAGGCCAACGGTCAGGGGACGCGTTTCGTCCGAGTTGGTGACGATCAGAGGCCAGAGGAAGTTGTTCCAGTGGGTCGCGACCGAAACCAGGGCATAGGCCAGGTAGGTGGGGCGCGCCGCCGGGACATAAACCCGCCACAGGACCCCCAGCAGGGAACAGCCTTCGATCCGGGCCGCCTCGTCCAGTTCCTTCGGCACCGACTTAAAGGCCTGGCGCATCAGAAAGATGCCGAAGGCCGAGGCCATGTAGGGGGCGCCGATGCCCAAGATACTGTCGAGCAGTCCCAGGCGGGCGGCGACCGCGTAGTTCTCCACGATCAACACCTCGGGCAGGATGAAAAGCTGCATGAGCACGAGCAGGAAAACAATGTCCTTGCCACGAAACTCGATCTGGGCAAAGGCGAAGCCGGCCAGGGTCGTCAGGATAAACTGGCCGATCAGGACCGAGGTGACCAATAGAAAGCTGTTGAAAAAGTATAAAAGCCAGGGCGCGCCCGCCCATGCGGTGGCGAAATTGGTCAGGATCCAGGGCGAGGTCAGATTGAAGTTCACCGCGTCGGTGGAGGCGTGGAAGGCCGCCCAGATCGCGAACAGCAGGGGAGAGGTCCAGACAACCGCCAGAATGAGCGCCAGGAGCGCTTCAATGCGGCCGGAAAGAGTCATGGCAATGGACTGCGGTGCCGCGGCGGATTGGGTCATCGGTGCAGATTGGGTCATCGGTAATGTGTCCTGCGGTCGATGAAGCGGAACTGCACCGCGGCCACCAGGCTCAAGACGATGAGCACCAAGATGGTCGTGGCGGCGGCAATGGGCGCATCGAAGAACGCAAAGGCATTCTCCCAAATGTAATAGAGGAGGAGCATGGAGGCGTCGGAGGGTCCGCCCTTGGTGAGGATGAAGAGGTGATCGATCAGCTTCACCGAATTGATCATGGCATTGACCAGGACAAAAAGCGTCGTGGGCATCAAAAGCGGCAGGACCACGCGCCAGGTATAGGTCCAGCGGCTCGCCCCTTCGATATCGGCCGCTTCTTTCAGATCCGGCGGGATGGTCTGCAGGGCGGCCAGATAGAAGATCATGAAGAAGCCCGCTTCCTTCCAGACGGTCACCGCGCAAACCGCCCAAAGGGCCGTGTCGGGCTGCCCCAACCAGTTGACCGACGGCAGGCCGAACAAGCCGCCGATTTGATCGAGCACGCCAAATCCGGGGGTGTAGAAGAACAGCCACAGATTACCCGCCGCGATCATGGGCAGGACCGTGGGGGTGAAATAGGCGGAGCGCACGAAGCTGCGCGCCGGGATCTTTCCGTTGGCCCACAACGCCATGACCAGGGCGATGATGATGGAGGCGGGAATGGTCACACCCGCGTACCAAAGGTTATTCTCCACCACCAGCCAGAAGGTCGGGTCTTCAAAAAGACTCCGGTAGTTTTCCAGGCCGACGAATTCCGACGGCCGCTTGCGCGTGCCGCGGGAAAACAAACTGGTCCAGACCGTCGCGATGGTGGGATAAAAGGCAAAAGCCGTCAGCATGATCAGCGCCGGGCTGAGCAGCAACCAGCCATAAATGGTCTGGCGGCGCTTGTGGCTTTGGTAGGGATCGATCATGGCTGGCTTGGCAAAAAAAGACCGGCGCCGGGAACCCCCGGCGCCGGATGGCAAGTTGGTTTACGAGCTCACTGGTATGCCTTCAGGAGGCGTTCCGCTGAAGCTTGGGCTTCGTCCAAGGCTTCGGCGGGGGATTTGGTGCCGGTCAGGGCGGCTTGGATGGCATTGTTCAGCCCTTCGCGAACACGGGCCGTCTCGAAGGTCGAGAATTCGGCCACCGCATGCTGCAACTGGTCCCGGGCTACCAAGGCCGGCGGAAATTCAGCGGTGTAGGCCTGAAGGTCGTCGGTTTCATAGGCCGCGGGGGTCACGCCCATGTAGCCGGTGCGGATCGACCACTTGGCGGCCTGTTCGGGCGAGGTCATGAACTTGATCAGCTTCAGGGCCGCTTCCTGCTCTTCCGGCGTGGAGTCCTTGAACAGGTAGAAGTTGCCCCCGCCCGTGGGCGAGCCCAGGCGCACATTGCCGGGCAGCATGGCGACACCGAAATCGAAGGCGGCGTTGTCCTTGACCGCGGTCAGGTTACCGGTGGAATGCCACATCATGGCCGTCTTGCCTTCCAGGAAGGCCTGGCGCAGGGTGCCCCATTCAACCGTGCCTTCGGGCATGATGCCATGCTCGCTCGACAAGGACTTCCAAAAGGCTAAGGTGTCGACCACGGCCGGATCGTTGAAATAGGTGGTCAGACCGTCGTTGGCCATCAGCTCCTTCCCGTTTTGAATGGCCAGGGCCTGGAACATCCAATAGGGGTAGCCCGTGGAAGGGATCATCAGGCCGTAGGTATCGTCCCTGGTGAGTTTTTGCCCCATGGCGACCAACTCTTCCCAGTTGGTCGGCGCCTTTTCGGGATCCAGGCCGGCATCGCGGAACATGTCCTTGTTGTAATAGGCAACGATGGTCGAGCGCTGGAAGGGCACGCCCCAGGTCTTGCCTTCAATTTTGCCGTTGGCCATCAGGGCGGGATAAAAGCTGTCCAACCAAGCGCGGTCCTCATCAGTCTTGACCACATCATCGAAGGGCATGATCAGATCCTGTTCGATCAGGTCGTAGGCGTCGATGGAAAACATGACCGAAAGCTGGGCCGGTTCACCGGAGTTCAAGGCGGCGAGGGCCTTGATTCGGGTGTCGTCGTAATTGCCGGCGTAAATGGCGTTGACCTTGACGTCGGGATTTTCGGCCATGAAATCCGCGACAATGCCGTCCACCACCTGGGTCAAGGGACCGCCCACGGCGATGGGGTAATACATGGTAAGCTCGGTTTCCGCCTGGGCCGGATTGACAAGGAGGGCGCTGGCACCGAGCATGAGTCCAGCAGTAATGTTGCGTAGCATGATGATCCTCTTCTTTCAGCTTGAAGGTTGGAGGTGACGTTCGGCTATTACGGGGCGGCTGTTTGGCGACGCCCGCCCGGCAATACTGCGAGGGTCCTTTTCCGCCGCGCCTGCGGCCGCGCGGAAAAGGACCCGATGTTCCTGTGGCAAACCAAGGGCGACCTCCTGCCCGATTTGGAGATTGTTTTGGCCCGGCAGCGCGACCGCCAAGCCCCTGGCCTTGGGGTGAGCGAGGATGACCCGCGTCTCGGCACCCAGATACTCGCAGGCCGCCACACGCGCCACCAGATCGGCGGCATCGGGCTCGGCGAGCGAGATATGCTCCGGCCGAATGCCGACCTGGTCGCCGGTCTCGAGCCCCAAAACCGCTCCGTCAAGGATCGCCATGGGCGGATCGCCGATGAACTCGGCGGCGAACACCGAATTGGGCCGGTCGTAAAGCTCTTCCGGCCGGCCGGTTTGAACGATCTTGCTGTCCTGCATGAGCACGATTTGGTCCGACAGGCTCATGGCCTCTGCCTGATCGTGGGTTACGTAGATGACGGTCAATCCCAGGTTCCGCTGCAGGGCCTTGATGTCACGGCGCACCGAGTTGCGGAGCTTGGCATCCAGGTTGGACAGGGGTTCGTCCATGAGGCAAAGGGGATGGCCCGAGACCACGGCGCGGGCCAGCGCCACCCGTTGCCGCTGCCCGCCGGAAAGAGCGGCCGGTTTACGCTTTTCCAGTCCTTCCAGTCCCATCATCTCAAGGGCTTCGGCCAGCTTGGCCTCCCGCCGGGGGCGCGGCACCCGGCGCACCTTCATGCCGAACAGAATGTTTTCGCGCACCGTCAGATGGGGAAAGAGGGCATAGGACTGGAACACCATGGACAGCCCCCGTTGCGACGCGGGCAAGTGGGTGACGTCCCGTCCGGCGATGTGAATCGCGCCCGCCGACGGCCGCTCCAGTCCGGCCAGCAGGCGGAGCAGGGTGGACTTGCCGCAGCCCGATGGGCCCAGGATGGAGACAAAAGACCCTTCCGCCACGGAAAGCGAAATATCGTGCACGCCGCCCTTGCCGTCCCAGCGGCGGGTAATGCCGTCGAATGCTACGTATGAGCCGGTCATGCCGCGGTCTCTCGTTCCGCGGCCACGACAAGGCGGCCGGCCAGCTGCTCCAGCAACGGGCCATAGGCGCCCGCGGGGCGCCGATCGATCACCACATGGTCCGCATCCCCTATGGATCCACCGACCGCCGCGGCGCGGCGGCCGAACTTCGAGCTGTCCGCCACCAATATGGCTTGCCGGCTGTTGAGGCGGATCTGTTCGCGCGCGCGGACTTCGGGTTCATGAAAGTCCAACAAGCTGCCGTCCAGGTCGATCCCGCCAATGCCGTAGATGCCGAAATCGGCCC
>JANQKX010000659.1 GCA_028280915.1 Kiloniellaceae bacterium | reverse complement strand
CGGCGCGGATTGGCCCCTGTCATACTGGCGTTGTTCGCCGCCGTTTTGTTCCTGCCGGGCCTGTGGAGCGTGCCCCCCGTCGACCGGGATGAGCCCCGCATTACCCAAGCCACCAAACAAATGCTCGAGACGGGCAACTATATCGAAATCCAGTTTCAGGACGAAAAACGCTATAAAAGGCCCGTCGGTGTCTATTGGCTGCAAGCGGCGGCAGCCCAGCTCAGCGGCCTGGCGGATAAAGCGCCCTTGTGGGTCTATCGCCTGCCGTCCACCATCGGGGCGATCATCGCCGTGCTCTTGGTGTTTTGGACGGCCCGGGCCTTCACCGGCCCGCCGGCCGCCTTTGCCGCCGCGGCCCTGGTGGCCATGGCTCTCGTGCTCGGGGTGGAAGCGCGCCTGGCCAAGACCGACGCGGTTTTGTTCGCCACCGTGGTGGCGGCCCAGGGGGCCCTCGCCCGGGTCTGGCTGGATGGCTCAGGCGAGCGCCAGTGGCGGCTTGCCGCGATTTTCTGGACGGCACTCGCCGTGGCTGTCCTGGTCAAGGGGCCCATCGCGCTCATGGTGGTCGGTTTGACCATCTTGGTCTTGGTGGTGATCCAGCGGCGGCTGGGCTGGATCAGGGGTTTGGCGCCCCTGGCCGGGGTCGCCTGGCTGATCCTGCTGGTCTCGCCCTGGTTCATCGCCATGCTGACCCTGGCGGACGGCGCGTTCTTTCTAGAAGCGGTGGGCCGGGACTTTTTGGGCAAGGTGCCACAAGGCCAGGAAAGCCATGCCGCGCCACCGCTCACCCACCTGGCGGTCATGCTGGCGGTGTTCTGGCCCCTGCCGGCCTTTGTCATCATCGCCATCCCCCGCCTCTGGGCCGAACGGCGCAGCGCCGTGGTGGTCTTTTGCGCTGTTTGGTTCCTGCCGTCGTGGATCGTCTTCGAGTTGGTGGCCACCAAGCTGCCCCACGATACCCTGCCCCTCTTGCCCGCCCTGGCCATCGCCGCCGCGGCGGTCCTGTGGCAAGGGCAGGTGACGGCCGGGAAGGCCTGGCTGCGGTGGCTCGCCGCCATCATGCTGGTGGTGCCCATCATCGGCCTGACCGCCGTCGCCCTGGGTGCGCCTTTCTTTTTGGACATGCCCAAGTCCTGGCCCAAGTCCTGGCCCACATCCTGGCCCATATCCTGGGCCGGCGGATTTTTGGCCGTGGCAGCCGCGGTGTTTGTCCTGCTGGGCGCCCGACACGTTATTGAAGGCCAACCGCGGCAGGCCCTGCCCCAGGTCGCCGCAAGCGCGGTGGCCATGGCCATCGGGGCCTGGGCCTTTTTCATTCCGGCCCTGACGCCCATATGGATCAGCCCCCGCCTGGTCGCCGCCATTGAAGAAGTCGCTCCCTGCCCCGATCCCCAGGTGGTCATCGCCGGTTTCCGCGAGCCGAGTTTTATTTTCCTGCAAGGCACCGACACCCGCTTTGCCCGGGCGGGCGGCGCCGCCGCCTTTCTCAGCAAGAAAAAAGGCGCTTGCCGCATGGCCATCGTCGACACCCGCTTCGAGGATACCTTCCAGCACGCCGCCAAGGCCGCCGGCGCCGATCCCCGGCTTGTGGACCGGGTGCAAGGGATCAACATCAACGGCGGCAAAAAACTGGATCTGGGGATCTATGTGAAGGGCGACGGCGCCTCATGAAACGGTTTCCTTGAGGGGACAGGGCCGGATAAGATGGGGACTGAACAAGGTCTGGGCCGAATTGGAGGCAAACGAGCAAAGCCATGGATTCACAGCGGCAAATTCGGCCCCGGCGCAGTTTCATCTTTACCCCGGGCCTGCGCCCGGAGATGTACCCCAAGGCCTTGGCCTGCGGCGCGGACATGGTCTGCGTGGAGCTGGAAGACGGCATCGCCCCCAAGGACAAGGATGTTGCCCGGGAGCGGGCCCTGGCGCTTTTTGCCGCGCCCCAGGCCGATGACGGGGTGGAGCGCATCCTGCGCATCAACGGCCTGAGAGAGGCCCACGGCCTGGCGGACGTGAGCGCCATCATCGCCAGTGACAGCCCGCCACCGGCCCTGATGCTGCCCAAGGTGCGAAGGCCCGATGAAGTGGCCTGGCTGGACGCCCTCTTGAGCGAAAGGGGGCATCCCTGCCGTCTGCACGTGATCATCGAAACCAATGAAGGCCTTGAGGCGGCCCCGGAGATCGCCCGGTCCAGCGCGCGCATCGATGCCCTGTTTTTTGGCGGCGTGGACATGGCCGCCGAGCTGCGCTGCCAAAACGCCTGGGAGTCCCTGCTGTACGCCCGCTCCCGCGTGGTCCATGCCGCCGCGGCCGCTGGGCTGGACGTGATCGACGTGCCCCATTTGGATCTGGATGACATGGCCGGCATGGAGGCGGCGGCCCGGCGGGCCCGGGATTTGGGGTTCTGCGGTAAAGGCGCGGTTCACCCCAAGCAGATCCCTGCCCT
>JANQKX010000701.1 GCA_028280915.1 Kiloniellaceae bacterium | reverse complement strand
CACAGGCCGGCGCAAACACAGGCCGGCGCAAACACAGGCCGGCGCAAACACAGGCCGGCGCAAACACAGGCCGGCGCAAACACAGGCCGGCGCAGATTGCGCCTGGCCCGATGTTTGGCTCTAACTTTGATAGTTATGGAGCGGATCTCAATGGCGCTGTTCTTGTCGCTTCGAAACGTTATTTTTTCGCCTCGAAGATGAACCCGAGCACGTTCATGAGGAATTGGGCGGCGAGAAAGGCGGTGATGCCGGAGTGGTCGTAGTCGGGGGCCACTTCGACAAAGTCGATGCCCACGATGTTCCCCTTTTTCGTCAGGCCCTGAAACAGTTCCAGGACCTCGTAGTACAAAAAGCCGCCGTGGCTGGGGGTGCCGGTGCCCGGCGCGATGGAAGGATCGAAGCCGTCCACGTCGACGGTCGCGTAGTAACGCACGCCGTCGGGGATGCGGTCGAGAACCCCTTGGGTCCCCAGCCGCCGCACGTCCCGCACCGACAGAATGTCCGAGCCCGCTTCCCGGGCGGCGGCATAGTCCTGCCGGTTGGAGGAGGAAACGTTGCGGATGCCCAGCTGGGTCATGCCGGTGACGTGCCGCATCTCCGAGGCGCGGCGCAGGGGATTGCCGTGGCCGTATTTGACCCCGTGCCGCTCGTCCACGAAGTCAAGGTGCGCATCCACGTGAATGAGGTGGACCGGTTCCTGATCGGCAAAGGCGCGGATGCAGGGGATATGGACCGCGTGATCCCCGCCCAGGACCACCGGCAGGGCGCCGGAGTCCAAAATCTTACGCACCGCGAATTCGGCGTTGTCATGGCTCTTGATGGTATCCGTATGGATGATGTCCGCATCGCCGATGTCGACGATCTTGACCCGATCCGTGGGCAAATAGACGCAATCGTCTTCGAAATCGTAGGCGCCCCCGTGACCGAAGGAAAAAAGGGTGGAGGCTTCCCGGATGGCCCTTGGGCCGAAGCGGGCGCCGGAGCGGTACTGGGTCCCCATGTCAAAGGGGACACCAAGAACCGCAACGTCCCCGTCGATGTTGTCCCAGTCCAAACAGGTGGGGCTCTTGCCGAAGGTGCAGTGACCCACGAAGGGCAGGTTCAAACGGCCCTTTTCATATTCAGGTGTTGCCATTTTCCGCTCTCCAATCTTTCCAAAGTCTATAACTTGCCCGGGCCGATGACGGCCGGCTTCAGGTAAGGGCGCTGAGATATCGGTTAGGCCGGGACCTTTGGGTCCGGTTTGCCTATGTCCAAGGGCCCGGCATAAAACGGCAGCCGGTCGGTTTTGGGCTTGTACTCCCCGCTTTCGATGACCTTGCGCACGTGCCGGGCGATCTCGTCCATGGGGGCGAACCACACGTCGCCCTTTTCATGCATGTATTCGATGAGCCGTGCGGCCTCGAGCCAGCGGGCGAGGCGGCCGGATACAAAGGGATGCCAAACGCTCACCCAGAGGCCGCCGAACTGCCACATGGCATCGAACTCGGCCCGGAAAGCCTTGATCGCATCCTCCGGCGCCTTGATGGGCATGGCGTAGTCGATGTCGGACATGTGGACATAAGGCGGCCAGTCGTCCAAACCCCAGTGGCTGGGCAGCTCGATCAGATTGCCCCGGTCATTGCTGATGACATAAGGGACATCGTCCCCCATCAGGGAGGCGTCATAGTCAAAGCCCTCTTGCAGCAGCAAATCCAAGGTATGCTCGGAGAAGTTATAAAGAGGCGCCCGGAAGCCGCGCGGGCGCTGGCCGCTGTGAGCCTCGATCACGTCGATGCTGCGGCGCAGCCAATAGTGCTCCTCGTCCCGGCTGAGTTCGTTGGGGTGTTCATGGATATAGCCGTGGTGGGCGATTTCATGCCCGTCCTTCACCATGCCCTCGACGGCCTGGGGATACTGCTCGATGCACCAGGCCGGGACAAAAAAGGTCTGCTTCATGCCGAAGCTGCGATAGGTTTCCAGAATCCGGGGCACGGCGACCTCGGGCCCGTAGCGCAGGGTCGAGAGGGCGGAGACCCGCGAATGGGCATCCTTTGGACGGGCCAAATGGAGAATGCTGTCCGCATCCATGTCAAAGGTGAAGCTGACCGCGCATTTGGCGTTGTTGGGCCAGGGAATGGGATTTTGGATCATTTTGCACCACGCTCGAACTTTGTGCCGATGGCCGCCGGCGGGCGCACCTTGCCGGCCAGCAAAACCAGGGCCAGGATGGAGACCAAATAAGGCAACATGGAAAAGATCTGATAGGGGACTTCCGGGCTGTTGAACTGCAGCCGCAGTTGCAGGGCATCGAAAAAGCCGAACAGCAGGGCCGCCAGAAGGGCGCCAATCGGGTTCCACCGTCCCAAAATCAGGGCCGCCAGGGCGATGAACCCCTTGCCCGCGCTCATGTGCTCGGTGAAGACAAATACCTGCGACAGAACGATGTAGGCGCCGCCCAGGCCGGCCATCATGCAGCTGGCGATGACCGCGCAATAGCGCACGGCCTGCACGTTCACACCGGCCGTGTCGGCGGCTCGGGGGTAGTCGCCGATGGCCCGCACGTTTAGGCCCCAGGGTGTCCGGTACATCACCCACCAGACCGCCGGCACCATGAGATACATCAGGTAGACCAAAAGGTCCTGGTTAAAGAGAACCGAGCCGACGACCGGAATGGCGGACAATCCCGGGATGGCGATGGGATAAAATCCCGGCAGTGTCATGGTGGTCGCTTCACCGCCGAAGATAAGCCGCGCGAGAAAGGCCGTGAGGCCGAGCATGAGGATGTTGATGGCGATCCCGGCCACGATCTGGTTGATGCCCAGACTGACGCCCAACACCGCCAGGGTCACGCCGGCCAATCCGGCGCACAGCAGGGCCAAGGCCAAGCCGCCGAAGGGCGAGCCGAAAAGGAAGGCGCCCACCGCGGCACCGAATGCGCCGCCCAGGATGCAGCCCTCGAGCGAGATGTTGAACACCCCCGAGCGTTCCGAAATTACCCCGCCCACGGCGGCGAAGATGATCGGTATGGAAAGCCGCAAGGTGGTGCCGAGGAAGTCGGATAGTTGTGCCGGGTCGAAGAGCAGTTCCATCGTTTGTGTTCCCTAGTCCGAACCCGACTTGGCGCCGGCGTTCTGCTCCGCCAGTTGCCGCTCCATGGACTTGCGCCGATCAAGGATGCGTTTCCACTGGCTCTGATTGAAGCGGAAGGCCAAGCTGGCGGCGACGAAGATAATGACCAGGCCCTGAATGGCGTCGATGACCGTGCTTTCCAGCCCGGTGGCCCGCTGCATGATGTGCGCGCCGGCCTTCAAGCCGCTGAGGAAAAACGCCGACAAGGGCACCAGGATGGGGTTCAACCCGGCCAGGAAGGCCACCACGATGCCGTCATAGCCGTAACCGGGGCTGAAAAGGTGGTACAGGCGGAACTTCAGGCCGATGACCTCGAAGGTCCCCGCCAGGCCGGCAAAGGCCCCGGCCACGAACATGCTGACCAGGATTTGGCGCTTGACGTTGATCCCGGCATAGCGGCCCGCGGTCTGGTTCTTGCCCACCGTGTCCAGGGCGAAGCCGACGGTGGTAAAACGAATGGTCAGCCAGGCGATCAGCGCCAGCCCCAGACCGAAAAGAATGCCGGCGTGGGCATCGGTCCCCCCCATGATCCAGGGCAGCCAGAGGTATTCGGCAATCTCTTCCGAATAGGGGTAGGGGGCGCCTTCCTGCATCATGGGGCCGCCGGCAAAATAGCTCACCAGGTTGATCCCCACGTAGTTCATCAAAATGGTGACGATGACCTCGTTGATTCCGTGATAGGCCTTGAGGTATCCGGGAATGAACCCCCAAAGGCCGCCGCCGATAGCGCCGGCGATAATGACCACGGGAATGTGGATGGCGGCGGGTATCTCCGGCAGGTAAAGGGCGGCCATGGCGGCCAGCAGCCCGCCCATATAGATCTGCCCCTCGGCGCCGATGTTAAAAAGACCGGCGCGCAGCGGGATCACCACGGCCAGGCCCGCCAATAATATGGGTGACATCTTCACCAAGGTGTTGGCGAAACCGTAGTAGTCGAAAAACGCGCCGCCGAAGAGCTCCTTGTAGGCAGCCAGCGGATTGACGCCGCCCAAGGCGATCAATGCGGAGCCCAGCACCAAGGCGAGGAGGACGGCCCAGACCGGCCGCAGGAGATAGAACAGCTCGATCCCTTTCAGCATCATGCGGTCTCCTTGATCCCGGCCATGAGCATGCCGACACGCTCGGCGGTGGCTTCTTCCGGGGAGATCACACCGGTGATTTCCCCGTGGCACATCACGCCGATGCGGTCACAGACCCCCAAGATGTCCTCGAGTTCGGTGGAGATGTAGAGAATGGCCTTGCCGGCCTTTTTCTGCGCGATGATGGTGTTTTGAACCGCTTCAATGGCCCCCACGTCCAGGCCCTTGCAGGGCTGCATGACCACCAGAATATCCGGGCCGAACTCCACTTCCCGGGCAAAAATAACCTTTTGCTGATTCCCGCCGGACAAAAAGCGCGCCTGCTGATGGACGGAGCGCAGGCGCACGTCGTACTTCTCGACCCACTGCTCGGCCCGTTCAGCGACAGCCGCGGCCTGAATAACACTGTGCCGGGCAAAGGGCGCCTGGTCGTAGTCCCGCAGCATGCAGTTTTTGGTGACCGGAAAGTCCAGTACCAGACCCGTGCCGTGCCGGTCTTCCGGCACATAGCCCATACGGTGCTGGTGGCGCCGCTGGGCCACCGTCTTGTGGGAGATATCTTCTCCCCGCACCAGAATGCGGCCTGAGTCCAAGGCCCGCATGCCGGTGATCACTTCGGCCAGCTCGGCCTGGCCGTTGCCGTCGACCCCGGCAATGCCCAGAATCTCTCCCTCCCGAATGGTCAGGCTCACGTCCTTGAGGGCGTGCAGCCCCCGTTCGTCGGTCGCATTGGCGGCCGCTACCTCGAGCACCACTTCCCCCTGGTCGACCTTTGGCCGTTCCAGGTCGAGAACCACGTCCCGGCCGACCATCAGGCGCGCCATCTCGGTCGCATTGGTATGCTGAACGTCGGTATGGGCGGTGATTTTGCCGTGGCGCATGACCGTGATGCGGTCGCCCGCCGACATCACCTCTTCCAGCTTGTGAGTGATGAAAAGCACGGTTTTACCACTGGCGCGCAGGCGGTCCAGGCCATCGAGGAAAGAAGTGATCTCATTGGGCGCCAGCACGCTCGTCGGCTCGTCCAGGATCAAGAGGCTGGCGTCCCGGTAAAGCACCTTGAGGATCTCGACGCGCTGGCGCATGCCCATGGGCAACTTCCAGATCTCGGCCTTGGGATCCACCTGGAAGCCGAAATCCTGGCTGAGGGCGGCGATCTTTTCCTCGTGTTCCTTGAGCTTGATGTTGGCGCCCAGGCCCTCGAGCCCGAGGATCACGTTTTCGGTGACGGTTAGGGTATCCACCAGCATGAAATGCTGATGGATCATGCCAATCCCCATATGGATCGCGTCGCGGGGGGTGGGGATGGCCACCTTGCAGCCCTTGAGGAAGATGTCGCCCTGTTCCGGCTGGTAAAGGCCGTAGATGATGTTCATCAGGGTGGTCTTGCCGGCGCCGTTTTCCCCTAGGATGGCGTGAACCGTCGCTTCCGCCACGTCGATATTGACATCATCCAGGGCCTTGAAGTCACCGAACAGCTTGGTGATACCCGCCAGTCGCAAATAACTGTCCACAAGCCTTTCCTCTCAGCCTATCGGATCGGGCGAAGGATATCGTCGCGATTTAGGGGTGGATTGCCGCTGCGGTGCGGCTTGGGGCCGCGACCCGGCTTCTGCCTGCCCAAGCGGGCATCGGCAGGGCCGGGGCGCGGCCCGCGCACCGGATCAGGGCTTCAGGTCGCCCGCTTCGATTTGCTCGATGAGACCCGAGGCCTCGCCCTGCACCGCTTCGGGGACCGTATCGCTGTAGGTGCCCAGGCGGAAAGCATTGGGGGAGTCAAAGCCGTAGATATAGGCCTTGCCTTCCAGGTCGCCGGCGACGGCCGTGGCGAGAATCTCACCAAGGGCGCCCCGCATGTCCAGGATGGCCGACTGCACCACCGTGTCCGGCCAATCGGCGATGGCGTCGTAATAGATGCCGAAACCATCCTTGTCTTTTTCCCGAATGGCCTGAAGGCTGCCGATCACCCCGTTGTCCATGGTGGGGAAAATGGAATCCGCGCCCTGGCTGATCAGGTTCAGCGCCGCTTCCTTGCCCTTGGCGATGTCATCCCAATCGTTGGTCCAGGCGGAAAGCGCCTGACCATCCGGCCGCGCGGCCTTGAAGCCCTCCAGGAAACCCTGTTCAAGCTCCACATAGGCCTTGATCTTTTGCGCCCCGATATAGCCGCCAATACCGGATTCAGAGGTCTTGCCGGCGATGTAGCCGATCACGTACCCCATGTCCTTCATGGCAAACCCCATGACCGCCACGTTCTCCGAAGCCTCGGTCCCGTTGACGATGATGAACATGGTATCGGGATGGCGGCGGGCCACCCGGTCGACGGATTCCTGGAACTCGCCGCCATGGCCGATCACGATTTGATAGCCGCGCCGGGCATAGTCGGAGAGGGCCTCGGACTGGTCGGGCTGGGCGACTCTTTCGCTGTAGGCCATTTCGAGACCGAGCTCGTCGGCGGCCTGTTTGACGCCTTCGTAGCCGGCCTGATTAAAAGATTTGTCGGTGATGACGCCGGGCAGCAC
>JANQKX010000639.1 GCA_028280915.1 Kiloniellaceae bacterium | reverse complement strand
TTCGTTTTGGCGCAAAACCCCGAGCTGATCTTCATCGCCGGATCGGGCTGGGCCGGACGGGACCGGGCCCTGATCATGGGGCCGGGGGTGGACCCGGAGCTGACCTTCGCGCGCCTGGCCCCCTATCTGGACCGGGCCGGGTGGCAAGAATTGGAAGCGGTCAAATCGGGCCAGGTGCACGCCCTTTATCACGGCGGCGCCCGCACCCTTTATGACTACGCCTATCTGCAATACGTGGCCAAGACCCTCTATCCGGAGGCCTTCGCCGACGTGGATCCCCAGGCCACCCTGGCGCGGTTCTTCCAGACCTATCTGCCCATCGAAGCGGCCGGGACCTACATGGTCCAGCTGCCGTCGGAAAGCGGATCGTGACGGATCTTCGGGGCGCCCTCGAGAGGGGCGCCCTTAAGGCCCCGGCCCGCGCGGGTCACCGGCCCAGGCCGGCGGCCCGGCCGAGCCAAGGGGTCCACGGCACCTACCACGCCAGGACGGCACGGCGTTTTGCCGTCCTGGGCATGGCTTTCGCCGCCCTTCTTGCCGCGGTCACCGGGGACATCCTGGTGGGCCCGGCCTTCCTCGCCGTGGGGGACGTGCTCGGCGCCCTGTTCCGGCCCGCCCTGGCCGACCCGACGGTGACGGCCATCGTCCAGGTCATCCGCCTGCCCATGACCGCCATGGCCGTGGTGGTGGGGGCCAGCCTGGGCCTGGCCGGGACCCATATGCAAACCATCCTGGGCAATCCCCTGGCCAGTCCCTATACCCTGGGATTTTCCGCCGCGGCCGGCTTCGGGGCGGCGGCGGCCATTCTGACCGGGGTGAGCCTGCCCTTTTGGCCCGGCCTGACCGTACCCCTGGCCGCCTTTGTCATGGCCGCCCTGGCAGCCGCCCTGGTCTATGGCTTTTCGCGCCTGCGCGCCATGAGCGCCGAGGTGATGGTCCTGGCCGGCATCGCCACCTTGTTCCTGTTCCAGTCCCTGCAGTCCATGGTCCAGTACCTGGCCTCGCCTGAGGTCTTGCAGCAGATCGTTTTTTGGCTCTTCGGCTCCCTGCTCAAGGCGAATTGGACCACCGTCGCCATTGCCGGCGCCCTCCTGGGGCTGGGCATCCTGGCCCTGCTGCCCGACCTGTGGCGCCTGACCGCCCTGCGCCTGGGCGACGACCGGGCGGCGGCCTTGGGGGTGCGGGTCCAAAGCCTGCGCATCAGGGTGTTCGTGGTGGTCGCCCTGCTGACCGCCGGGGCGGTCTCCTTCGTGGGCACCATCGGCTTCGTGGGCTTGGTGGCGCCCCACATCGCCCGCATGCTGGTAGGCGAGGATCAGCGCATCCTGCTGCCCATGGCCGCCACGGTGGGCGCCTTCATCATGGTCAGCGCCTCCATCGTCTCCAAGCTGATTTCACCGGGCACGGTGGTGCCCATCGGCATCGTCACCGCGGTGATCGGCGTGCCCTTCCTGTTTTATCTAATCATCAACAAAAAACGGCGGCTTTGGTGAATGGGTTTTGGCGGTGAATGGGTTTTGGCGGTGAATGGGTTTTGGCGGTGGAAGGATTTTGGCGGTGAAGAAAGGATCAAAGGCATGAGCCTGCAACTGGAGGGCTTGAGCGCCGGCTACGGCGGCACACCGGTCATCGCCGGGGCGACCGCGAACGCACCGGCGGGCGGTCTGACCGTCCTGATCGGCCCCAACGGGTCGGGCAAATCCACTTTGTTAAAGGCCATCGCCGGCTTGATACCGGCCGGGGGAGAGATCCGCATCGACGGCGCCGCCGCCCGTCCGGAACAGCGGCGCGAAAGCGTCGCTTACATGCCCCAGGACACGGGCGCCAGCTCTTCCCTCACGGTGCTGGAAGTCGTGCTCCTGGGGCGCCTTCACAGTCTGGGCTTTTCCGTGCCCCGGCAGCTGGCGCGGGACGCGGAAGAGGCTCTGGCCGCCTTCGGCCTGGCCGCCTTGCAAGGCCGCACCCTGGAGACCTTGAGCGGCGGCCAGCGCCAGCTGGTGTTCCTGGTGCAGTCCCTGTTCCGACGGCCCCGGGTGCTGCTGCTCGACGAGCCCACCGCCGCCCTGGACCTGCGCCACCAGCTCTTGGTGCTGTCGGCGGTGCAAGCCCACACCCGTCGGCACGGCACCATCACCATCGCCGCCATGCACGACCTGAGCCTGGGGGCGCAGTTCGCCGACCACATGATCTGCCTGGACCGGGGCGCCATCCCCATCGCCGGCGCCCCCCAGGAGGTGCTGACCGAAACGCTGATCGAGGAGGTCTATGGCGTGGAGGCTCGGCTGATGACCGTGCCCGGCGGCCTGATCAGCGTGGTGCCCATCAAGGCCAGTGCGGAATCCGGCGCGGAACCCGGCGCGGCCGACGCGGACGACAGGGGATCAGCTTCATGAGCCGCGCCGGAAAACCCTGCTTCAAACCCGAGGATTATCTAAAATTTTCGAAAAATATCGTTTATTTTCAATAGTTTGTTGAGAATTTGTTAAGGCATCCCACCTAAGTTCCCCATACGGCAAAAAACGAGTTGTCCGTCTGCTGCGCGGCCCCGGGCGTAGACAGGTGCGTCGAATTCAGATGGGACGAACGGAAAATGAAAAACTTTAAGGCTATGACCCGCCGCCTCGTAACGGCGACAGGTGGCTTTTGGACCAACCGGCGGGGCGCCTCCATGGCATTGGTCGGGGTGATGCTGGTGCCCCTGGTCGGGGTGGTCGGCTTGGCCACCGACGCGGCGCGGGGCTATATGATCAAGGCCCGGCTGGGCGATGCCTTGGACGCGGCCGGACTGGCCGCCGGC
>JANQKX010000627.1 GCA_028280915.1 Kiloniellaceae bacterium | reverse complement strand
TTGGGTGTTTCCGGCTTGGGTGTTTCCGATTTCACCGCTTCGGGTTCGGGTGTCTCCGGTTTGGACGCCTCGGCTTTGGGCGGTTCTGGCGGTTTTTCCGGAACCAGCGCGGGATGCACCACCTGTCCGTCCCGGGCCACAAGTGTCCCCTTTATAATCTCGTCATCCCAGTCGATGGCCAGAGCCTTTTTCTCCTTATCCACCATCAACTCGATGAAGGTGTAAAGATTGCGGGCATAAAGGGCCGAGGCATCGCCGGGCAGGCGGCTGGGCACGTTGAGATGGCCCACGATGATCACCCCGCCTTCGGTGGTGACCACCTCGCCGGCCTTGGAAAGCGCACAGTTGCCGCCGGTCTCCACCGCCAGGTCCACGATCACCGAGCCCGGCTTCATGGAGGCGACCATCTCGGCGGAAATCAGCTTGGGCGCCGGCCGGCCGGGGATCAGCGCCGTGGTGATCACCACGTCCTGCTTCTTGACGGTTTCAGCGATCAGCTCGGCCTGCTTTTTCTGGTATTCCGCGCTCATCTCCTTGGCATAGCCGCCCGCCGTTTCGGCCTGCTTGAATTCTTCGTCCTCCACCGCGACGAAACTGGCCCCCAGGCTTTCCACCTGCTCCTTGGCGGCGGGGCGCACGTCGGTGGCGGCGACCACCGCCCCCAGGCGCCGGGCGGTGGCGATGGCCTGCAGGCCCGCGACCCCCGCACCCATGACCATCACCTTAGCCGGACGGATGGTACCGGCGGCGGTCATCATCATGGGGAACGCCTTGCCGTAGTGAGCCGCGCCGTCGAGCACGGCTTTATACCCGGCCAAGTTGGATTGGGACGACAGCACATCCATGGACTGGGCCCGGGTAATGCGCGGCACCATGTCCATGGCAAACAGAGTGAGGCCCTGTTTGGCCAAGGCCGCCATGTCGTCCCGCGCCCGCAAGGGATCCATGATCGCGACCACGATCGCGCCGCTGGCATAGGCGCCTTTTTCGTCGGCATTTTTTTTAAACAGGGGGCGCTGTACTTTTAAAATGACGTCCGCCCCGTCGAGCGTCGCCTTTTGCGTCGCGGCAAGGGTCGCACCGGCCGCTTCATACTCCGCGTCGGTCATGGCCGCACCGGCGCCGGCCGCTTGCTCCACGACGACATCAAACCCCAGTTTGACGAGTTTTTTGACGCTTTCAGGCGACGCGGCCACCCGGGTTTCGAATGGGCGCCGCTCGCGCGGGATCGCGATCTTCATGGTAATGGTTGCCCCCAACTGGCCGGACCGGCTGAACAACCGTCCGGCGATAATTAACTTTTATAGTTATCGACCGAGATCCCTTTTTTTTCAAGCCTCTTGTCGCCAGAGCCATAAAATTGGCGAACCACAGCAACATCTTGGACGGGTATGGAAAAGCGTCGCCGGGAGGTGCGGAGCCCCCTCAAAGCAGGTCCCGCGAGGGGCTATTCGGGCAGAGGCAAACCGCAGGATGCGAGCGCTTCGGTCTGTCTGCTTTCCAGCGCTTGAACGTCGAAGCCATCGATCATGTCATGGAAAAGACGGTGCCAGTTCACCTCGGCATTCAGGTGAATGAAAACCGATCCCAAGCCGACGGCGGCCCGATCCATCAGGACAAATTCCTGGGGCGGCTTGACGCCGCCCAGGCGGCGCAGCTCCTTGTGCACGTCATGGGCCACCTTGGCGCCGTAGAGGGAGCCCTCTTCTTCCAGGATGCGCTGGGGCCGGTCTTCCAGCAGGGGGCCATAAAGGAAACGGGCCCAAAGGTTCAGGGCCGCGAGCAAATCCTTACTCAGATCCGCAAAGCCCCAGGTGTGATAGGCCTCCACCATGAGCTCTTGATCATCGTGCATCAGCCCATAATAGAGATCGATCACCCCTTTCACGAACTTGGGTTTGAAGACCCGGATGCAGCCGAAGTCCAGCAAGCTGATCCGGCCGTCGTCCGAAAAGGTGTAGTTGCCCAAATGGGGGTCACCGTGAATCACGCCGTAAAAATAAAACGGCACGTACCAGGCGCGGAACATGTTCAAGGCCACCTGGTTGCGCAGGGCCACGTCATTGGATTGCGCGACGAACTCCAACAGCGGCCGGCCGTCCAGCCAGGTCATGGTCAACAAGCGGCCGGTGCTCAGGTCGTCCAGGGATTTGGGGACCTGAACCCCCTGCTCGTCCCGCAGCATGTGGCGGTAGAGGCCCATGTGGCGCGCCTCGCGGCCGTAGTCCAGCTCTTCGCGCAGGCGTTCCGACAATTCCTTATAAATATTGGAGGGGTCGATGGCCCGGTCATAGCGGCGGTAGATGCCGAACATGATCTTCAATTGCTGCAGGTCCGCCTCGACCGCCGAGAGCATGTCCGGATACTGCAGCTTGCAGGCCAAGGCCTCTCCCTCCGAAGAGCGGGCCCGGTGCA
>JANQKX010000599.1 GCA_028280915.1 Kiloniellaceae bacterium | reverse complement strand
CCCACTACATCGCCGCGCAGGAACTGTCGCAGGACATGCCCGAGGCCAACATGAACCTGGGCAACCTCTATGCCTCCATCGGCGAGCCGGCCAAGGCCGAGGCGGCTTACCGCTTGGCCCTGCGCCAACGCCCCGACTTCGTACCGGCCATCATCAACCTGGCGGGCCTTTATCAAACTCAAGGACGGGGTGCCGAGGAAGCGGCCGTGTTGGAGACCTGGGTGGAACGCCTGCCGGACTCGGCGGACTTGTGGCACGCCTTGGGCCTTCTGGAGGTGCGACGGCAAAATGATACCCAGGCGCTCGCGGCGCTCAAGCGTGCGGCCGAGCTGGATGAGGCCAATGGGCGCTTCGGCTATGTCTACGGCGTGGCCTTGAATTCCTACGGCCGCTGGTCCGAGGCCCTAAAGGCTCTGCAAAGGGTGCACGAGGCCGCGCCGGGCAATCGGGAGGTGCTTTATGCCATGGCGACCATCGCCCGCGACCGGGGCCGCAGCGAGGAGGCGCTGGGCCATGCCCGCGCCCTGCTGGCGCTGGACCCGGACGATCCCCAGGCCCGGCAGCTGGTTCAGCAATTGGAGCGGGAAAACTAAATACGGCGGGGAAGATCTGATCCGGTCAGCCGGCGAAGGGATCGGGCGGCAGCAGGCCGCTGGTGATGGCGTAAAGCAGAAACGACAGGCTGCCCACCGAAAAGACCGTGGTGATCAAGACACTGGCCGAGGCCCGCTCCACCCAGGTGCCGTATTGCTGGGCCAGGACAAAAACGTTGGTCGCCGTCGGCAGGGCCGCGAGCAGCACCGCGGTGAAGACCCAGGTTTCCGGAAAGGGCCCGGCCCAAACCAGGAAGAGATACATGATAAGGGGGTGCACGATCAGCTTGATGGGCACGATGAAGGTGAGCTCGCCGGGCACCCGCCGCAGGGGGTTCAGGGCCAAGGTGACGCCCATGGCAAAAAGGGCGCTGGGGGCGGCGGCCTGGGCCAGATAGGCGATTAAGCGTTCAAAAGGCTCCGGTTCGTTGAAATCCACCGCGGCGGCGGTGACCCCCAGGGCCGTCGCGATGATAAAGGGGTGAAAGACGATGCTTTTGACGATGCCCAGCACCAGGCGGGGCAGACCCCGCTTTTGCCGGCCCGACAAGGCCATCAACGAGGGCGTCAGGATAAAGTGCATCATGTTTTCGAAACAAAAGATCAGGGCCACCGGTATGGCCGCCGCCTCGCCGAAGGTCAGAATGGCGATGCCCGGGCCCATGTAGCCGATGTTGCCATAGGCCCCGGCCAGGCTTTGAATAGTGCTTTCGGGAACCGTCGCCCGGCGCAGGCCGACCGCAATGGCAAAAACCAGGGCGAAGATGCAAAAGGTGGCGGCCACGTTGGTCATAATGAAATCCCAACGGGCCAGCTGCTCCACGGGCGTCTGGGACAGCAGTTGGTAAAACAGGGCGGGCAGGGCCAGGTAAACGATAAAGGTGCTCAGCCAGCCCATGGCCTCCTTGGACTGGCGGGTAACCCTGGCCGCAATGTAGCCGAGGAAAATGAGCCCGAAGAAGGGGAGGAGAAGCCCGACGATGTCTGTCATTTTAAGATTGCTTTAAATTGCCCGGTCCCGATGCCGCTTGAGTTGATGGCCTCTGCCGCCCCCGGCGTCAACAACTTGTGGGATATTCGCCTCTTAATTAGCTGATCTAATTTACTTTGGCTGATGTAATTTACCGCGGATGTGTTAACCTTGTGGTGTTTTCGCCCGGAAGAGGACCCAGTTGCGCGGGGAGGCGCGTGGGCCGATCAAGGGAACCACATGTCTGGCGGCACCTTTTTTACATCACCAAGACTTAGCGCTTCGCTTTTGTGAAAGGCCTTCTCAATGACTGAGAAAACTGTAGATATTGATCCCGTGGAAACAAAGGAATGGCGGGAGTCCATTGAGGACGTGATCGATCGGGACGGCCCCGGACGGGCCCACGAATTGCTCGATCAAGCCGTCAAGGTGGTGCGGCAGCACGGTGCGAATTTGCCGTTCAGCGCTACGACCGGTTACATCAATACCATCCCGCGGGACCTACAGCCCCAGTTTCCCGGCGATCTGCGGACCGAATGGCGCATTCGCACCATCAACCGCTGGAACGCCATGGCCACGGTGGTCAAGCGCAACAAGGTCTCCAGTGAATACGGCGGCCACATCGCGTCCTTTGCCTCCTCGGCGGTGATGTACGACATCGGCCTCAACCACTTTTGGCGCGCCCGCAGCGCCGATCACGGCGGCGACCTGGTGTTTTTCCAGGGCCACGCGGTGCCCGGCATCTATGCCCGCTCCTTCATGGAGGGGCGATTCACCCACGAGCAGATGGAAAACTTCCGCTCCGAGGTGGGCGGGCACGGGCTCAGCTCCTATCCCCATCCCTGGCTGATGCCGGATTACTGGCAGTTCCCCACCGTATCCATGGGGCTCGGCCCCCTGATGGCGATCTATCAGGCGCACTTCATGTCCTACCTGGATCACCGCGGCATCATCGACAAAGGCGACCGGAAGGTCTGGGCCTTCTTGGGCGACGGGGAAATGGACGAGCCGGAAAGCCTGGGCGCCATCGGCCTGGCGGCGCGGGAAAATCTCGACCACCTGATTTTTGTGGTGAACTGCAATCTGCAGCGCCTCGACGGTCCGGTGCGGGGCAACTACAAGATCATTCAGGAATTGGAAGGGGAATTCCGCGGCGCGGGCTGGAACGTGGTGAAACTGGTCTGGGGCAAGGGCTGGGACGACCTCCTGGCCCGGGACGAAACCGGGCGCCTGCGCCAGTTGATGGAAGAAACCGTCGACGGGGACTATCAAACCTTCAAGTCCCGCAACGGGGCCTACATCCGCGAGCACTTCTTCGGCCAGTATCCGGAAACCGCGGCCTTGGTGGCCGACTGGACCGACGACGAGATCTGGGCCCTGCGCCGCGGCGGCCACGATCCGGAAAAGGTTTATGCCGCGTTCAAGGCGGCCACGGAAAACAAGGGCCAGCCCACGGTGATCCTGGTGAAGACCGTCAAGGGCTACGGCATGGGCGATGCGGGCGAGGGCCAGAACATCACCCACCAGCAGAAAAAGCTGGCGGCGGATCAGCTGCGCGCTTTCCGGGACCGCTTTCAGATCCCGGTGCCGGACGAGGACGTGGCCCATGCGCCCCTCTTGGAATTGACCCACGATCAGCGCCAGTATTTGGAAGACCGGCGCAAGGCCCTGGGCGGTCCCTTCCCGGCGCGCCACTGGCGGGACACCCCGTCCCTGGAGATTCCCGAGCTCAGCACTTTCGCCAGCATCATGAAAGGCACGGGCGAGCGGGAAATCTCCACCACCATGGCCATGGTGCGGGTTTTGACCACTCTGTGCCGGGACAAAAAAATCGGCAAGCGGGTGGTGCCCATCGTGCCGGACGAAAGCCGGACCTTCGGCATGGAAGGCATGTTCCGCCAGCTCGGCATCTTCAATCCCAAGGGTCAGCTCTACACCCCCGAGGACGAGGGGCAGCTGATGTACTACAAGGAAAGCGCCAGCGGTCAGGTGCTGCAGGAAGGCATCAACGAGGCCGGCGGCATGGCCGAGTGGATCGCCGCCGCCACGGCGTATTCGGTGCATGGCGAGCCCATGATCCCGTTTTTCATCTACTACTCCATGTTCGGCTTCCAGCGCATCGGCGATCTGGCCTGGGCGGCGGGCGACAGCCGGGCGCGGGGTTTCATGCTGGGCGGCACCGCCGGACGCACCACCTGGAACGGGGGGGGGCTGCAGCACGAGGACGGCCGCAGCCACATCCTGTCCTCCACCATCCCCAACTGCATCAGCTACGATCCCACCTTCTCCTACGAGGTGGCGGTGATCGTGCACCACGGCCTGCAACGCATGTTCGTGGATCATGACGATGTGTTCTTTTACATCACCCTGATGAACGAAAACTATTCCCACCCGGACATGCCCGAGGGCGTGGAAGAGGGCATCATCCGCGGCCTTTACCGCCTGCAAAAAGCCAAGCGTAAGGCCAAGCGCCATGTGAATCTGATGGGCTCCGGGACCATCCTGATGCAGGTGCGCGAGGCGGCCCGCCGCCTGCATGAGGACTTCGGCGTCACCTGCGACGTGTGGTCGGCCACGTCCTTGACCGAACTGGCCCGCGACGGGCAGGACTGCGCCCGCTGGAACCGCCTCAATCCCCTGGAGAAGCCCAAGGTCCCCTACATCACCCAGCAACTGGCCGATGCCAAGGGGCCGGTGGTAGTGGCCACGGACTATATGAAGAACTTCGCCGAACAGGTGCGTCCCTTCATCTCCCAGCCTTATAGTGTTTTGGGGACAGATGGCTTCGGCCGCTCCGACAGCCGCGTGAACCTCAGGCGCTTTTTTGAAGTGGATGCCAATCACATCGCCGCGGCCGCGATGGCCGAGCTTTTTAAGGCCGGCGACATCGACAAGCAGGTAATGGCGGAAGCCCTGGAAAAATACGAGATCGACGGCGACAAAGCGAACCCGCGACTGGTCTAGGCAAGGATGATTGAAATGGGCTTTTGATGGCCTGATTTGGAACAGTCGGCATTAATGACGGCCCGCGAACGGGGGCGGCAAAAAGAGGATCACTGGTATGAGTGCAATTGAAGTGAAGGTTCCCGACATCGGCGATTTTTCCGACGTGCCGGTGATTTCCATCATGGTCGCCCCGGGCGATGACGTGGCCGAGGAGGATTCCCTCATCGAGTTGGAAAGCGACAAGGCGACCATGGAGGTGCCGTCTCCGGCCGCCGGCAAGGTGGTGGAACTGAAGGTCAAGGAAGGCGACAAGGTCTCCGAGGGCTCCCTGATCCTGTCACTGGAAGCCGCCGGCGGTCAGCCGGCCGCTGCCCCGGCGGCGCCCGCGCCCGGGACCCCGGCCCAGGTGGTGGTGCCAGAGCCCGCGCCCGCGGCCGGCGCCGAACCCGTGGCCGCGACGCTGGACAAATCCGGCGGCTTGATCGGCGATGCGGCGACCAAGTCCCATGCTTCGCCGTCGGTGCGGGCCTTTGCCCGCCAGTTGGGCGTCGACCTGGCGCAAATCAAAGGCAGCGGCCGTAAAGGACGCATCCTGCGCGAGGACGTGACCGGTGCCTTCAAGGTATCCAGCGGGCCCGCGGCGCCCGCCGGTGCGCCCGCGGGCCGCGGCATGCGCATTCCGCCGGTCCCCCCCGTGGACTTCACCAACTTC
>JANQKX010000578.1 GCA_028280915.1 Kiloniellaceae bacterium | reverse complement strand
CAGCATGGACGACAGGTAATCGCCCATGGCCGCTTGAATTTCCGGTGTTTTGGCATAAAGACCGACAATACCGCACATGACACGCTCTCCCCTTTTTTGTGGAAAACCTGTTTTTCGACCAGGCCGCAATCTATCAGGTCGTTACAGATAGTGCAATAGCAGGAAAAAATTTTTCTTATGAGGAAACATCCGGACTTAATCTTCGGAGCGATGCTGCACGATGACCGATAGCATCTTGATGGGCAGCTCCAGCAATTCCTCCGGCCCGTGGGGCGCGTCGGAGTCAAAAAACAGGGAATCCCCCTTCGAGAGCGTATAGGTCCGGTTGGCGTGACGATATGTCACCTTGCCCTCGAGAATGTAAAGGAATTCCGTGCCGCTGTGCTGGAACAGGGGAAAGACCTCTGACTTTTCGGTCAGGGTCACCAGGTAGGGCTCCACGGAGATGCCCTTGCCGATGGTATGGCCCAGCAAGCGGTATTGATGGCCCGCCCGCGACCCCCGCCGTTCGATCAAAAGGCCCGCGTCGGCCTTCACGTAGGTGGCATCCCGTTGCTCCTCGTACTTACGGAACAACGAGGTGACCGGCACGTTCAGCGCCTTGGAAAGGGCTCTCAGCGTGGCCAGGGAGGGCGACGTCATGCCGTTTTCGATCTTGGACAACATGCCGCGGGACATGCCGGCCAGGTTCGCCACCTCGACCACGGTCATGTCCAGCTCCTGCCGGAAATGGCGCACCTGGCGGCCAATGGCGATCTCAAGCTGGTTGTCCTTGAGTTCTTCCTTGGCCGATTCAGCGGCTTCGCTCAGATCGGATGGGTCATTCACGTTCATCTGCAAGTCACTTTAAGCAAGAACCGCCCTAAAAAGCAAAAAATGGAGAATCCGTCTCCTCCCGTAGTAAGATGATCCTATTTTCCAAAAAGGCAATCGACAGCCGCGCCGCCCTAAATCATACTCCGGGAAACATACGCCGGGCCAAAGAACGCCCCAAAAGACGAAAAACCGATGGGAACCTGAAAATGAGCAACCGCCTGACCGTAGCTTGCGTGCAAAACTGTGCCACGCCCGACATTGACCACAACCTGGCGGAAACCGAGCAGCTGTCCCGGGACGCGGCCCGGGACGGGGCCGAATTGATTTGCTTGCCGGAATACTTCAGCAGTTTGGACCTGCGCGGCAACTTCCTCTTGGGCAACCCCTATCCGGAACAGGACCACCCGGCCCTGCCCCTCTATCGCGCTCTGGCCCAGGAACTGGGCGTGATGTTTCTGCTCGGCTCCCTGGCCATTGACCTGGGCCAGGAAAAATTCGCCAACCGCAGTTTTGTCATCGACAGCAGCGGCAACATCGTCGCCTGCTACGACAAGATCCATCTTTTCGACGTGGATTTGCCCGGCGGTGAATCCTACAAGGAATCCAATACGGTGGTGCCCGGGTCCCGCGCGGTTTTGGCGCCCACCCCCTGGGGCCAGTTGGGCCTTTCCATTTGTTACGACGTGCGCTTTGCCCGGCTTTACCGCAGCCTGGCCCAGGCCGGTGCCTCCATGCTGGCCGTGCCCGCCGCCTTTACCAAGACCACGGGGCAGGCCCATTGGCATGTACTGCAGCGCGCCCGCGCCATCGAAAACGCCTGCTTTGTTTTCGCCCCGTCACAATTTGGCGAGCACGCCGGCGGCCGCGCCTGTTACGGCCACTCGGTGATCGTCGACCCCTGGGGCCGGATCCTGGCCGACGCCGGGGAGGAAGCCGGCTATGCCCTGGCCACCATCGACCTGGGCGAGGTGGACAAGGCCCGCGGCATGATCGCCGCCCTCAAGCACGACCGGGACTTCGCCCCGCCGCAAAAAATCCCTGCCCCCGCCCTTTCCGGCGCGGCCGAATAGGCGGGCGGCCCGCCATGTCCGACCATGTCGTCCTCATTCACGGGACCAACGCGGGGCCCTGGACGATGGCAAACTTCGCGGACTTTTTTACGGCAAAGGGCTTTGCCTGCCACAGCCCGGCCTACCGCTATCACGACAAGCCCCCCACGGCGGAGACAGCGGCCAAGCTGGTCAACCTCAGCATCGCCGACTACGTGGACGACATCGCCGCCGCCGTTGCCGGTTTTGAGTCACCGCCCATTCTGGTGGGGCATTCCCTGGGCGGCGTGGTGGCGCAAAAGCTGGCGGCCCGGGGCCTGGCCAAGGCCATCGTGCTCTTGAACGGCAGCGTCAACTGGGGCGTGCTGCCCACCACCGACGCAGAACGGGCCCTGGGCAAGATGTTCATCTCCGCGGGCGCCTTCTGGGAAGAAACCCTCCTGCCGGACTTCGAGACAATGGCGAAATTCGGCCTGAACAAGCTGGATGCCGCCGAGCAGCACCGCGTGTTTGACCGCTTGGGACCGGAATCCGGCCGGGTCCTCTTCGAACTCTTCTTCTGGATGTTCGATCCCAACCAGACCACCAAGATCAACTACGAGGCCGTGACCTGCCCAGTAATGATGGTCTCCGGCTCCGACGACCTGGCCATCCCGCCGTCCACCGCGCGCCTGATTGCCGAGCGGCACGGCCCCAATACCACCTTCCATGAAGCGGCGGGCCACGGCCACTACCTCATGCTCGAGCCGGCATGGGCCAAGATCGCCGCGCTCTGTGCCGATTGGATGACCGCGCAAAAAGATCACTGACGGCAAGTGTGCTGCCTGAATGAAAACAGGCGCGGCTTCACTCGGCCATTAGCGAGGGACCTGTCGATGAAACTGACCGACCAGCAAAAGCGCTGGGCCAATGGGGAAGCGGGCCCCTCCCTGCAATGGGCGATGGTCTTCAACACCGCCCTGGGTCATTTTTTTGACGCGGAAAAGATGGTGCCCATCGCCTCGGCGCACTTTACCCCGGATACCCGCATGGGCGGCGCGGCGGCAATCGAGCTGCTGCAAAAACTCGCCGACGACGGCGCCAAGGTCCGGGTGCCCGCTTATTTGGACCCCTGCTCGGTGGATTTCGGCCGCGCGGCGGAGATGATCTCCGAATATGGCCTGACGGAAGACTTCGTGGGCCAGGACCGCTTGACCCAAGGGCTTTGCCGGGATCTGGGCTTCGTGCCCACCTATACCTGCATCAACTACCAGACCGTATCGCCGCCCGCCTTCGGCGAGCACCTGGCCTGGGGCGATACGGGCGCCGCCGTGGTCGCCAACAGCATTTTTGGCGCCCGCACCAACTTCGAGGGCGGGCCCTCGGCCCTGGCCTCCGCCTTGCTCGGCTTCACGCCGGAATACGGCCTGCATTTGAATCGCAACCGGCGCGGTAACCTGGTTATCGAGATCGCCTGCGACCCGCGGGAGATCGCCGATTGGGGCGCCATCGCCGCCTGGTCAGGCCGAATCGCCACGGGATACGAGACGGTCCCCGTGTTCACCGGCGCCTTTGCGCGGCCCGGCTTCGCCATGCTCAAGCAGCTCGGCGTGGCTCTGGCCAGTTATGGCGGCCATGCCATGTTCCATGTGGTCGGCATCACCCCGGAGGCGTCGAGCCTGGAAGAGGCCTGCGGCGGCCGGGTGCCGGCGGCGCGCCACATC
>JANQKX010000572.1 GCA_028280915.1 Kiloniellaceae bacterium | reverse complement strand
CAAGTTCCTGCATCTGATCGGCATGGCCATGTTTTTCGGCAGCATTCTTGGCCATGTGGCGGCCGGTCTTGTGCCCGGGGCGCAGGACGATCCGCAAATGGCCAAGAATGCTGCCGAAAAACATGGCCATGCCGATCAGATGCAGGAACTTGACGACCTTGCTCATGTTACCCGTTCCTATTGTTTTTCCGCTTCCACGCCCTGTCTGACCGCGCGCAAGACCGTGACGGCCTCTTGGATGGCGTCGGTGCTCAGCCGCGCGGCCAGACGATTGGACCATTCGATTTGTCGTCGGCTGACCTCTTTCAGCATCGACCGCCCGGTGGCGGTGAGGCGCACGAGTTTGGCCCGCCGGTGATCGGGGTTTTCGGCAAAGGCGACCATGCCGTCATCGGCGAGAACATTGGCCACGCGCTGGACCGCTTGACGAGTCAGCCCCATGTTCCGCGCGATCTGCGCGACCGGTAAAGGCGTTTCCTCGATGGCGCCCATGACTTGCCAGCGGGCGCTGGAAAGGCCCAGATCGCCCGTCAAGTCATCACCGGCTGCCAGAAGGCGGCCGTTCAGACGGAACGTTTCCAAAATGAGCTCCGTCAAAACGGCGCCGCTTGGGGTGTGTTTTTTATCCGATCGTTTTGTCATACGACAGCATATAGTCAATATGACAATATATTGTCAATATAGGCGTGTTATTTTTTTGTTTTGAGCCATCGCCGGAAGGTGTTTGACGGAAAATCCCGCCGGATCCCATGGCAATGCCCGGACGGGTCAATTGTCTTCGGCGCCTGTCCAGGTGCCGCCGGCACGCACGGCAATGGGGTTTTGGACGCCGCGTTACGGAGTATCCCGGTATGGGATCGGATTTTTGATCGGGCCTTGGTATTAGGCGCAGAAATCCCTGGGGCTAAGCCCCAGATCGCGGCGAAACATGTAGCTGAACGCGCTCGAAGAGGCATAGCCCATGTCGAAGGCGACGGAACTGACCTTTTCGCCGGCCGCGAGCCGGCAGATGGCGTGTAGAATGCGGGCATGGCGCAGCCAGCGGGACGGCGGCATACCCGTTTCGGTCACGAACAATCGTTCGATGGTCTTGCGGCTGGCGGGAGCCTCGGCCAGCCAGGCGTCGACCGATTCCACCATGCCTGGGTCGCTGAGGGCCGCTTCGGCGAAACGGCGGATGCGCGGATCTCGCGGCATGACGATGGAAAGAGGCACTTCGGGGGCGGCGATAAGCTCGTGGCGCAGCAGATCGTGCAGCGCCGTGTTGTGGGTGTTGGAGCGGGCTTTTTCCTTGTCGGGCAGGGTGGCGGAAATCAAGGCGCCCAATAGGGCCGTCATGGCCATGATCTTGCAGTCGGTGCCGATCTTTTCCGACTCTTCCAGGCTCACGTCCACATAGCGCAGCTCGTTGTCAATGCCATATTGCATCCAATGGTCCACATGGGGCGGGATCCACAACACCATTGCCGGGCTGAGCAGGAGGACCCGCCCCGGCGTGCCCACGTACATGGACCCGGACGCGGCGAAGATCAGCTGCCCGAAATCATGGCTGTGCCAGTCGTAACTCTCGCCGGAGGGGGGCCTGACGGCTTCCCCTAGATAGCGGGGCACCCCCGTTTCGCCGTGATCCTCTGTGGAATCGATTTGCAAATGGGCCATGTTTTTTGACGTTTTCTCAATGCAAGTCGTCTTGGTGTCGACTGAAAGACATAGGGTTCTGACATAGGCTACTCAAGTATTTCCCGGCGGTTGGCCGCCCTTTTGCCTTTGAGGACGCCGCCGCCAGGAAACACCTATACCTATGAAACACCTACTCCTATGAAAAACCTAGTCCGATCTCCCACGAAACCCCCCGCTCAAATGAAGCACCGCAGCCTCCTGACATGGTTTGCCCTGGGCCATTTCGCCAACGATTGGGCGGTGTGCTCTTTGTGGCTGATCGTGCCCACGGTCGGCATCGCCATGGAGCTGTCGCCGGCCCAGGTCGGGCTTTTGTTCACCATCTGTAACCTGGGCGGGGCGCTGGCCTATCTGCCGGCCGGCATTCTGACCGATCATGTCTCCAACAGCGGCCGCTTGCTGGTCGCCACCTTCTGGTGGGTCGCGGTGGGCTATCTGCTGGCCGCGATGGCGCCGGACTTTTGGAGCCTGGCCTTGCTGCTCGCCATTGCCGGCATGGGCGACGCGGCCTGGCATCCGATCGCCACCGGGGTGCTGACCCGCGACAGCAAGGACCGGCGGGCCCATGTGCTGGGCATTCACGCCATCGGCGGCTCCTTGGCCGAAGTATTGTCGCCGCTGGCCGTGGGTTTTCTTCTCGCCTATGTGGACTGGCGCGAGTCCCTGGCACTGTCGGCGGTGCCCGCCATCCTGATGGGCATCTGCTTTTTCTGGGTGGCGCGTTCCGTACCCCGTGTCGAGAGGAAGGCGGTCAGCAAAGAGGACATGCTGGCTCTTTTGAACATGTGGCGCCGCGGCAACGGTCTGCGCATGGTGGTGATGATCTGCCTCTACAACATGGCCTTGATGGCGCTGCTCAGCATGATCCCGCTCTATCTCGCCGAGCAGCACGGCTTCGGGCCCGAGGCCGCGGGCATCGCCTTTTCGACCATGTTGATCGTCGGTGCTCTGGCCCAGCCCTGGATCGGCAGGATTTCTGATATTGCCGGACGCCGGCCGGTGGTGGTGCTGGGCAATGTCGTGGCGGCACTGGCCAGCGCGGTCCTGATTTTCCAGCCGCCGCTCTGGGTCATTCTCGCCGCCATGTTGTTGGCGGTCGCGGCCCTGGATGCCATCCGTGCCGCCGTGCTCGCGGGGGCGGTGGATCACACGGGCCACAGCGAGGGCACTACAATGGGGCTGGCCTTCATGCTCTTGGACGGCATCGGCGCTTTGGGGGCCTTGTTCGCCGGCATCGCGGCGGGTTTCTCCTGGCCCCATATGTTCGGCCTGGCCGCCGCCTTTGCCCTCGCCGCCGCGGGGCTTGGCTTCGTCACCGTTTTCCGGCGCTAGTGTGGTGGATTTGAAGTTCCTTTTATTCTCGGGTCTGGCACCGAGAGGAACGTCAAATCCATAAACCACACGAGCATCCATGTGTTGCCAGTGTCCTGATCGAATCAGAAGTTCGTCCGGTGCTTGCGATCTGATGCTACGAACTTCTGATTCGGGATACTAGAAAGTTAAGGAGGGGCCGGCGCCTGACGTCTCAGGAGACCTAAACGGCTGACGGAGGGGCTATAGCCGGATTTTATCGGCTAAGCCCTTATTTTTCGGCGATAATTAGAATTATCATTCCATTCATCTGCGCCGGTCCACCAAAATTTAACCAAAGTCATAATACTATAGTTAAAGCAACTATTTAGTGTTTCTTAACATATTATTTTTGGAGAGAAGTGAAATGCCTTCACGATTGAATAGCTTCGTTGGATCGGCAGTCGTTAGTTTGGGGGTTGCGTTTGCCGGCGCGGCTCAGGCCGAACCGGGCCTTCACGACGACCGCATCGTTTTTGGTCAATCCGCGGCGCTGGAGGGGCCCGCCGGCGCCTTGGGCACGGGTATGCGAACGGGCATTCTGGCCGCCTTTGAGGAAGCCAACCGCAACGGCGGCATCAATGGCCGGAGCTTGGAACTGATCAGTTACGATGACGGCTATGAGCCCGAACGCGCCATCGCCCAAACCAAAAAACTGATCGAGGAAGACCAGGTTTTTGCCCTGATCGGCGCCGTGGGCACGCCCACCAGCAAGGCGGCCCAGCCCATTGCCACCGATGCCGGCGTGCCTTTCATCGGGCCCTTCACCGGGGCCGGTTTCCTGCGCGACGCCGCCTTGGGCAATGTAGTGAACGTGCGCGGAACCTATGATCAAGAAACCGAATCCTGGGTCAAGCACCTGACCGAAGACCTGGGCTACGACCGCATCGCCATTTTGTACCAGGACGATTCCTTCGGCCGCGTCGGCCTGGCGGGCGTGAACAAAGCCCTGGAAAAACGCGGCCTGTCCTTGGTGGCCGAGGGCACCTATCCGCGCAACACCACCGCCGTCAAATCCGCCTTGCTGAACATCCGCAAGGCCAACCCTCAAGCCGTGGTGATGGTGGGCGCCTATAAGCCCATTGCCGAGTTCATCAAGCTGGCCCGCAAGGTCAAGCTGGACTCCACCTTCGTGAACATCTCCTTTGTCGGTTCCAAGGCCTTGGCCGCCGAACTGGGCGAGGATGGCGCCGGCGTGGTCATCACCCAGGTGGTGCCTTTCCCATGGGATGACTCCATTCCCTTGGTCAAGCAGTACAAGGCCGCTCTGCAGGCCCATGACCCGGCCGCGGAGCCCGGTTTTGTCTCCCTGGAAGGCTACATGGTGGGCCGCTTGACCGTGATGGCCCTGGAAGCCGCCGGTGAGCAAGTCACCCGCGACAACTTATTGCAGGCCATTGCCGCCACCGGGCTGTTCGACCTGGGCGGTGTCTCCATGAACTTTGCCCAGAATGACAACCAGGGCATGGACCAGGTCTTCTTGACCGTGATCCAGCCGGACGGCTCGTTCAAGGCCGTGGACCGGTTGCAGTAAGGCCCCGGGGCGGATGTCAGTCCGCAACGGACCTTCGGGCCTGGCCCGGCAAGGGCGCGCGCGATCCCGATTGTCGGGCCGCGCGCCCCGCCGGCGCCTAAGACGCCGGATTTACCAGAGACGCCGGCTTAATCAGAGTGGCGGGCCTTATCAGTGATAGAAGCTTTATGAGAGACCTGGGCTTGAAAGAGGACAAAATGAAAGATACTCCCGATCGAGGTGCGCCCAATCCAGGGGCCGGCAAGGCTAAGCCCCGAGCCAGCGGTGCCGGCAAGGCAAAAGCTCAGGGCAGGGCGCCGAGACGTTTGGGTATTGGTCCGAAGCTATTGGCGTCGTTCGGCGTGGTCGCGGGCTTGACCTTGGCCGCGTCCGGCGTGGGCTGGGTTGCCTTGGCCAATATCGACCAGGGCTTTCAGCAGGTCACCCGGCAGGATCTGCCGCGCATGACCGATGCCCTTGGCCTCTCGGCGCAAAGTGCCATTCTGTCGGCCCAGGCCCCCAAACTGGCCGCCGCGGAGACGGAGGCGCAACGGGAGGAAACCTTGCAGACCCTGGACGGCGAGGTGGCCCTTTTGAACGGGCTTCTGGGCCGGCTGGAGGGCGGCGCCAGTGACGAGGCGATGCTGAACCAGATCCGCAGCGAGGTGACCCAAATCACCGGCAATCTGCAAACCCTCGGCGCCAACGTGGCGATCATGCAGGCACAACAAGCCCATCGCAGGCAAGCGCTCGAGGAAATCGCCGCCATACACAAAGAGATACTGGCGTTGATCGCCCCCCAGGTGGACAACGCGAATTTTGAGTTGATGATCGGCGCCGAGCTGGCCGTGGAGGAGGGCGCCGATGGCCTGTCCACCTTCCTCGACCAGAATGTGGGCGCGCTCAGCAGTCTGTTGCAGACCGAGGCCCAGATCAATCTGGTTGCCGGGTTGCTGCGGGACGCGGCGGCCAGCAATGACCCGTCGCGCCTTCAGCCGCTGCGGGAACGTTTCATCGCCGCCGCTGCCAAGCTGGACGAGGGATTCGCCAATCTGGATGGCCTGGAAGGCATCGGTGATCTGAAGGCGGCGGTGGACCGGCTCTTGGCGGCGGGACGGGGGGAGCGGAATCTCTTCGATGCCCGTATTGCCGAACTGACCACCATGGGGGAAATCGCGGGCATCCTCGCCTCGGGGCGGGAAGCGGCGCAAAATCTGAAGCGCAATATCGAAAAGATGCTCGCTGAATCCGAGGCCAAGGTCCAGGCCGGCGTGACCGGCGCGGAAAGCACCTTGGCCGCGGGGCAATTCTGGCTATTGGCGATCTGCGGCATCAGTCTGTTGATCGCCGGCCTCATCGCCTGGCTCTACGTGGGCCGGGGGTTGACCCGTCGCATGACCAGGCTGTCCCAAAGCATGCGCGACATCGCCGGCGGCGACCTGCGGGCGGCCA
>JANQKX010000553.1 GCA_028280915.1 Kiloniellaceae bacterium | reverse complement strand
CGTGACCGGGGGGGCGGGCGACCTCAAAATCCCGGGGCTGATCGAGCCGGGCCTGCCCTTGCAGAAGATGGCAATGTCAGCCGTCTTGAGCGGGGAGGGCAGGGAATTGGAGCTCTCCCAGGCCTCGTTTCACTTCGGCACCGCGGATGAAGCGGGGCCGGTGCTGTCTTTGGGGGGCAGCGTGCATGGGCCGGAGTCCGTGTTTTCCGGTCCGCTGAATATCGACGCAAAGCTGGCGCTGAAAAACCTGGCCATCGGCCAATTGCCGGACTTTTGGCCGGCGGAAGCGGCGGTCGATGCCCGCGAATGGGTGCTTGCCAACGTGCGTGCCGGCTCGGTGGGCCAGGCCAACGCCCATGCGGTCCTGACGTGGCCGGATCTGACCAAAGGCGAGCCTGTCCTGGAGTCCCTTGCCGGGGAGATTGCCTACGAGGGCCTTGAAGTCCACTATCTGGACTCCTTGCCGCCGGCCGTGGGAGTCTCGGGCACGGGCACATTCGATCAGGATGTCTTCGATTTCGCCGTGACCGCCGGGTCGGTTTCCCTCGGGCCCGCCGCGCCCATGGAAGTGAGCTCGGCCAGCCTCAAGATATCCAACCTCAGTGCCGTGGTGCCGCCCAACGATATTCAGGATCTGGACCTGGAGATGCGTACCCGCGGGCCCATTCCCACCGCCCTGGCGATCCTGGGCAGCGAGCGCCTGGACCTGCTCTCCGGCCTGGGGGTGAAGGCGGCGGACAGTACGGGCCAGGTGACGGCGGTGAGCAAACTCAGTTTCCCCTTGCTGGCGGATCTGACCATTGAGCAGGTGCAGATTCAGTCCACGGCCAAGACCACGGACCTGGGGCTGCCCAAGTTTCTGTTCGGTCAGGACGTGAGCGACGGGGACTTGGAGCTGGTCGTAGACAAGACCCAAATGCAGGTGGACGGCACCCTGAAGCTGGGCGGGGTGGCCGGCGCGGTGACCTGGGCGGAGAAATTTACGGACACCGCGGCTTTGCGCACCGACGTGGTGGTCAAGGTGCCCAGCATCGACGAGGGGGAGCGGGCCAAATTCGGCCTGGATTTCGGCGACCGCCTGACGGGCCCCTTGGGGTTGAACGTGGTTTTGAAGGTGGCGCCGGATGACCTGGGCAAGGCCTTTGTTGCCGCCGACCTGACCCGCGCCCGGCTCGAATTGCCCGGCTTGGATTGGGTCAAAAAGGCATCGACCAAGGGCAGCGCCCATGTCACCGTGGAGCTGAAAGACTATCAACCCACCGCCTACAACGACATCGATCTCAACGCCGGCCACATCAAGGCCAAGGGACGGGCCCTGCCGAGGGATGACGGCAGGGGGATCGCCTCGGCCTTTTTTGACCACGTCAGCGACGGTGTTTCCACCCTGGAGGGGGTCTCCCTCAAGGTTGGTGAGGACGACATCGAGGTCACGGTGGCCGGGGGCAGCTTGGATGCCAGTCACTTGCTCAAAGGCGGCGCGGAAGAGGGCGAAAACGGGGGCGAGGCCCATCACGAGGTGCCCGAGGACTCCCTGGTGGTGGAGGCAAAATCCCTAAAGGAGGTCTATTTCGCGCCCGGCCGGTCCTTGCAAAACGTCACCGCCAAGATGAGACGCACCCCGGACGGCTGGCAGCGGATTTATCTGCGTGGCAAGCTGCCCCAATCCTTGTGGTCGCCCGAGCCCAAAAAAGACGATCAAACCGCCAGTCAGCCCCGCAAGGAGGAAACGGACCCAACGGTTACGCCCGATGAAACGCCGGAGCCACAGACGCCCGCCGAGCGGGAGATTGTCTTTGACCTGGGCCCCACCCTGAGCGGGCAAAGACTGACCGTGGAGACGCCGGACCTAGGGGCGGCCCTGCGGGCCTTGAACCTGAACGATTCCCTTGACGGCGGCGCCCTGAAGGTGACCGGGGAGGCGGGCGGCCCCGTGCCCGAGCATCCCATGACGGGCAAGATCCATGTCAGCGAATTCGTGCTCAAGGAAGCGCCCGTGATGGCGAAGCTGCTGACCGTGGGATCGCTCACGGGCATAGTGGATACCCTTCAGGGAGAAGGCATCGCCTTTAGCGAGTTTCAGGGCGACTACACCATTAAGGGCGACGACCTGAAGCTGTCCATGGTGCGGACCCACGGCCCGGCCCTGGGCCTCACCGCCAAGGGGGATATCAACCTGGACAGCGAGGCGCTTGACCTGCGCGGCACCCTCATACCGGCTTACACTATCAACAACATCTTGGGCGAGATTCCCTTGATCGGTGATTTTCTCATCGGCGGCGAGGGGGAAGGCTTGATCGGCCTGACTTATAGTATCTCCGGATCGATTGAAAATCCCGACATCAGCGTCAATCCCCTCTCCGCTCTGACGCCGGGTTTTCTGCGCGGTCTCTTCACCTTGGGCGACGATGGGGACAGCGACCAGGTGGGCGCCTTTCCCGACGATCATGACGACAGCCGCCTGGAAAAATGAGCATTGGAAAAATGAGCGGCGCTGCCAGAGCTACTTCAGTTCGGCATAGGCGGCGGTAAAGCCGCTCAAGGAATAGGGAATGGAGATCGCGCGGCCCTGGCCGTCCCGCAGCCGCAGTTCCCCTTTGTTGCCGCCCTTCAAGACCTGCAATATGTCGTCTGCGATCTGATAGTGCGCTTGGCAGCCGGTGGGAATGCATTGCACGAATTGCAGGCGGCCTCGCTCTTGCCCGTCCACCACCAAGATCATGCCCGGCGGCAAAAAGACGCCCAGCGGCGTGGTCACGATCAGGCCGCGCACCTTTTCCGGCGGCCAGAGGCCCACGGCGAGTTGGACCATGGGCTGGCCGGTCCCTTGGTTGATCACGTCCTGATACATGTAGCAGCCCTCGCCTTCGGCGCCTGGCAGGACTTCGCAACGTACCGCCCAGTCCTTGAAGACCTTCGATGGCAAGACCTGCGAGGACCCTTGCCCGCTGCCTGGATCGGCGGGCGGCTGTTGAGGGGCATCCTGGACCGGCTCCTGCAATGGGGTGAGATCTAGGGTATCCAAACTTTGAGCCCGGGGCGTGCCCGACAAGATCAATGTCAGGGCCAAAAAAACGGCGGCGAAAAGGCCAAGGGTGAAGGGCCTAGCCTGGCCGCGATCCTCGATAAGGCGCATATCAGTCATGATGTTTTTCATCCCACCCGCGATCCGTTCAGCTAAGATCGTGACGAAAACTCACGGAAAAATCGGGCAGGGACGGCGGGCTTCGGCCCCGGCCCCCGTGAATTTTCTCTTTCTTGCCTCTGCTTACCAGCTTGATCCGAGTTGTGCCAAGCGGTAGTTGATACCCATATCAGCAAATGGCCCGGCCTTTGGGCCGGCAAAGGAAATGTGATCTGAGCGACGATTTGACGAGCGGCAATGATGACGAGCGGTAACGACATACGATCGACCTTTTTGGACTATTTCGGGAAAAACGGCCACGAGGTGGTCGATTCCTCGCCCCTGGTGCCGCGCAACGACCCCACCTTGATGTTCACCAACGCAGGCATGGTCCAGTTCAAGAACGTCTTCACCGGCAACGAAGAGCGCCCCTACAGCCGGGCGGTCACCTCGCAAAAATGCGTGCGCGCGGGCGGCAAGCACAACGATCTGGAAAATGTCGGCTATACCGCCCGCCATCTCACCTTTTTTGAGATGCTCGGCAACTTTTCCTTCGGTGACTATTTCAAGGATCTGGCCATCGAACTGGCCTGGAACCTGATCACCAAGGAATACGGCCTGCCCAAGGAGCGCCTGCTGGTCACGGTCTATTCCGAGGATGACGAGGCCGCCAAACTGTGGCGCAAGATCGCCGGCCTGTCCGACGACCGGATCATTCGCATTCCCACCTCGGATAATTTTTGGTCCATGGGCGATACGGGCCCCTGCGGTCCCTGTTCGGAGATCTTCTACGATCACGGTGATCACATCTGGGGCGGTCCGCCCGGGTCGGCCGAAGAGGATGGCGATCGGTTCATCGAGATCTGGAACCTGGTGTTCATGCAGTATGAACAGGTGACAACCGATGAGCGGATCGACCTGCCGCGTCCGTCGATCGACACCGGTATGGGGCTGGAACGCATCGCCGCCTTGCTGCAGGGCAAGCACGACAATTA
>JANQKX010000544.1 GCA_028280915.1 Kiloniellaceae bacterium | reverse complement strand
GATGGGGAGTTCTCCCCCCAAAAGATCAGTTGGGCGCCAGCCCCAAGGCGTCGCGGAACCGGTTTTTCAGAAAAACCCCGTCCCGCACGGGCATCACCCGTTGGGGCAGGGCCTTGTCGATGGGAATGTGCAGGAACTGGGGACCGACGGGCATCCGCAAGCGGGGCCGCCACGCCGCGATCTCCTCTAGGTGGGACAGGCGCGCCACCTGGGGAAAACCGGCGGCACGGGCAAAGGCGGCCAGATCCAAGCCCAGACCGGCGGCGCTGTCCTGCTGGCCGGTTTCCCCATAACTGCCGTTATCCAGGACCACCAGGCTGAGGTTCGCGGGCGCGGCCACCCCGACGGTGGCCAGGGAACCCAGGCCCATGAGCAGGTCCCCATCCCCGGTGATGACCACGACCGGCCGGTCCGGCTGGGCGATGGCCAGTCCCAACCCCACCATGCCGGCCCCGCCCATGGCACCCCAGAGATAAAAGTTCTCCGCGCAATCCCCCGCCGCCATCACGTCATAAGTGGGCGAGCCCAGGCCGCTGACCAGCAAAAGGTCGCCGCGGTCGTGAAGCAAGGCGGCGACGGCCGCGCGCCGGTCCAATGGTTTCGCCTCCGTCATGGCCCTACCACACCTTCCGGCCGATCAGGCGCTGACCAATCAAAACCGCGGCGGCTTGGTCGGCTGAAAAGGCCATATGGGCCGCCGCCTCCACGGCCTCGGCCAGCTGATCGGGCTCTGCCACGGCGTGACACTGGATGCCCATCAATTCGAAAACCGGCCGGGTCGCCCGGCCCATGGGGACTTGCCAGGGGTTGAACTCGCCCCATTCCCCCCGCATGGTCACGATGGTCAAAAAGGGAAAGCGGCAATTGCCGAGGAGGGAGAACAGGTTGACGCAGTTGCCCACGCCGCTGCTTTGCATCAACAAAACGGCGCGCTGACCGCCCAGCCACGCGCCGCAGACCAATCCGACCCCTTCTTGCTCGCTGGTGAGCACCGTGGTGACCATCTCAGGGTCCGCTTGCGCCCGCCCGATGAGACCTGACAGGCCGGCATCGGGCACGTAACAAAGCTGGCGGATACCGTCGGCCCGCAACACTTCGTAAACCTGCGCCGCCCAATCGGCGCCTGTCGCTTCCGCCACGCCCCTTCCTCTCTAGTGCCCTCGGATCCAGTGTCCTCGGATCCAGTGTCCTCGGGCGGCACCTTCGGCGCCGCCACCAATCCGGGAAAATTCAACGCCATTTTGTGGCGGGGTCAAGGTTGAATTGCTCACAACACCCCTGCAGGCGCCCGCCGGTCGGGAGATCCGCAAAGGGTCCAAAATTCCCCTGCAAAACACCGGTTTATTCTTAAAGATCAAGCGCCTACTTTTTCACGGATCAAAGCGCCATTCGCAATTTCCCGAATGAAAATACACAAAACAGGTTCCATTCTTTTTTTGATCTGTTGTTGGCTCTCTTGCTATAGCCCGGCCGAGGTCACGTTTTTTCGCCCTTTCAATTGAACATCTCGACTATTGAATTTAGCGATTAGTTATAATACGCTAAATTCAAGGTTTCGAATAACCTAAAACCTGAGGCTTGGCGAAACAGTCGTCGAGTGCTACCAGGGTCTGCCAGCGGAGGCGCCATTCCATACTCAATTTGGCCAGGGACTGTATGACTGAAAATGCCGTCGCTGTTAAACGAGACAAGGACCGTTTCCGGTCTGCCGAACGCCGGTCCGCTCTGTTGCGCGAATTCGGGCCAGCACTTGCCGCCGCGGTCGCCGCCATCTTGGTCCTGGCCACTGTCTTTCTGATTGATCGAAGCGAGAAGCGGTCTTGGCAAGCGGCCGCCATTGAGGCACGGCTGGCGCTCACCAGCGAAGGGGTAAAAACCGCCTTGTTGCAGCCATGGGAGGTCGTGACCCCCTTGGCGGCCTGGGCGGCTGCCGAAACCCCCGTCACGGCGGCCGAATTCGACCGTTTCGCAATCAGCCTGGCCGGCAACAGATCCGGTCTTCAGGCCCTGTTGATCTTAAACGAAGATACCGTGGTCCAAAGCTGGACGTCCGCGAATTTGGCCCGATCCGCGCCGGATTGGCTGACGGAACCGTCACGGTGGCTGCCGTCAAGCGTCGAAACCATAACGCAATCAAAAGCTGAAATCAGAGTTTTCCCGGCCGGCGAAGAGAACGGGACTCTTCTGCTCATGTACCAAGCATCGCCCGCTGACAAAAAAAGCGCCGGCGGCGATGACGTGCCGCACCCGTTGATCGCAGCCGCCGTGATCGACGTAGGTGCTGTCATCCACGGCTACCGCGCCAGTCTCGCCGACGACCGCTTTGTCCAGTCCTTGCGAATGATTCAGCCGACAAAAGCGCCGTCGATCGCCCTCGACGGGTATGCCGACAGCTCTCCGGCAGAGGTTGACTGGGCCCACCATGTCACCTTTTCCCTAAACCGGACCCTCTGGGAAGTAACCGCCGCGCCCCGCTCCGGGTGGTCGCCCGCCCCACCCGGACGATCCCTCTTTTGGGCCTTCGGTGCGCTTGTCGCGTTGGTTATCGCCGGACTGGTCTTTATCGTCGTGCGCCATCCCCAACGCGTTGATCAATCCGTCGCCCGAGCCATCTCGAGGCATGAGGAGTTCGAACGGCACTTCCGCGCCATTTGTGATAACTCCCCGACCGAAATCTATCTGAAGGACACCACCGGCCGGCTGGTTTTGGTGAATAAAAAGGTCAACGATACCTTCGGCGCCAATGAAGAAACTTTTGTCGGCAAACTCGAAAAGGATGTATTTCCCTACGACAACACCCACGAGCTGGCAGCCCATGACGATGCGGTCATGCTGTCCGGCCAGGCTATTTCCAACGAGTATAGAATTTCCGTTCCGGGCGCCGTCAAAACCCAGCTGTCGCTGCGGTTTCCCATTCGCGATCAATCGGGCAAGATTACGACGATCGGCGTGATCAACACGGACATCACCGAGCGCAAGGAAGCTGAAGAAGAATTCCGTGCCAGCAAGATCGAGGCCGAACGGGCGGCCCAATCCAAGTCCCGCTTCGTCGCCTCGGCAAGCCATGACTTGCGCCAACCCCTGGCGGCTCTCAAGCTGATGATGTACGATCTCTCTCAGACCACAAACGCCGAGGACCGGCGGGCCATCCTCAACACCATGAACCTGTCCGCCGATGCCATGGCCGGACTGGTCAACAGCCTTTTGGATGCGACCAAGCTGGAGATCGGCGGCGTTGCCATTGAGTTCGACGACTTTCGCATCGCCGATCTATTGGATGAGATCGAACGGGAGTTTGCGCCGCTTGCCCGGGAGAGGGGCCTGGAACTGCGGGTCGTCCCCTGCAGTTTGACCATTCAGTCTGATTATGACCTGCTTGCGCGAATCGCAAAGAACTTCGTTTCCAACGCCATTCGTTACACCGATCATGGCCGTGTCCTGGTGGGATGCCGGCGCCATAAATTGAGCTTGTCCCTCCAGGTCTGGGATAGTGGTCCCGGAATCGATCACGAAGAGCAAAAAAACATCTTCGACGAGTTTTATCAAATCGCCTCGCGCAAAGCCGCGCACAGCAGCGGATTGGGATTGGGCCTGTCCATCGCCAGCCATGCGTCACGGCTGCTCGAGGCCGAGATTGAGGTGCGATCCACGCCAAACAAAGGCTCCATGTTCGCGGTGGAAATGCCCCTGGGCGACGAATTCCTGGGCCAGGCCGCCCCCTTCGAGCTGGCCATGGCGACCCAGCAGCAAAGTTTTGACGGGACCTATATCTTCGTGCTCGACGACGACGACAATATCCGTGTTTCCATGGCCCGCCTGTTGCAACGCTGGGGCGCCATGGTCATCGCGGAAAGTAATTTCGGCGACGCCATACTGGCCCTTGGCAAGGAAGATATCATACCGGACGTTCTGGTAGTGGATTACAGCCTGTCGGAAGAAAAAACCGGCACGGACTTTATTCGCACCGTCCGAACCCAGTTCGACAAAGCCATTCCCGCGGTGTTGATCACGGGCGAAGCCGATCTGGTTGCCAAGGCGGACCCGAAAAAAGATCTCTATGCCACCTTGCCCAAACCGGTGGAGCCGTCAAAACTGCGGGCCCTGCTGCACCACCTCATCAAAAAAGGCGACGTGGGCGCTTAAAAAAACGGCCCTTGGACACAACTTGGACACAAGGGTTTCGGGGGGTTCCGGGCCGTCAAAATGAATGGGATCACCCCCGACACGTGATTGAGCCGACACGCAATTGGGCCGAATCCAGTTGATCTCAAATCCGGTCCAGCCGAAGAGAAAAGTTACCGGCGGGCGGCGTAAAGAGCGGCCTGGGTGCGGCTTTGCAAACGCAAGCGGCGCACCAGTCCGTGGATATGCACACGCACCGTATTGATGGAAATGCCCAGCTTTTGCGCGATCTGCGCATTGGAAAGACCTGATCCCATGAGTTCCAGGATCTGCTCTTGCCGGGCCGTCAGTTCGGTTTCCTGGGGACTGCTTTCCCCCGGATCTTGTTTTTCCACTTCTTCGCTTTGTTGCACGTTATAACGCTCGATGATCCGCCGCGGTAAAGCCAAGTCGCCAGCCAGCACACGCTGGATGGCGGACAGGATCGCCTCACCGCTGGAGGTTTTCGGCACATAACCGGCGGCTCCCAAACTCACCGCCTTCAACACCATTGCCCGGTCGTCATTCACCGACACCACTATAACTGGAATTTCAGGTGCGTTGCGCCGCAAGGTCTCCAAGCCTTCCATTCCGTCGGTTCCCGGCATCACCAGATCCAGCAGGATCAAATCCAAATCCGGGTTCGCGGCAACGAGCTTCAAGGTTTCGTCGAAGTCGCACGCTTCAAGTACTTCCGGCACGCGATCCATCGACCGCAGCAAATTTGCCAAGGCCGAGCGCGCAATCCAATGGTCGTCCGCAGCCAGTATTTTAATCGGATTTGTCATAACAGCTTACCTTTGTCATTTCTTTGTTCGAACTAGACTACACAACAACGCAGGCGTTGGGTTAATTGTTAGTTCGCTTTGACCCGGGGCCTACATGTTCCCGCAACCATTTTTTTGTACTTCCCGTTCTCCACTCTTCAACAAGACCGATTTCCGGAACAGGACCAACGCCCATGTGGCGGACGGCCCGACCCGACAGCCCAACTCAACCATGGCCCCGAGAAATAATCCCGAGGGATGGCTCCAGTCCAAAACGCTCCGATGATGCCACATATCGGCACCGAATTCACTCCTCCCAACCTCATCTTAGCATTAGGAAGCCTAAATGGCCAACCTAGGCTAACAGATACTTTGTATGTTTCCCTTCTACGGCGCCCTGGTTATCTTGTTTATGCGCAATGCTCACGAAAAATTGAACTATGATCCAGTTAATCAGCCGACGCTAGGCTTTCTTTACGTTTTCATCCCATCTTGCCCTTTCGCCAAAAAACAACATCAATCTTAAAGGGAATAACGGAACAAGCGGGACCACCAATCTGGGGTCCCATGGCAGCCTTCAGAAACGGTGCCCCGTCCGCCGGCATCGACCAAGGCTCCTCGAACTGACTTCCCGGTGGGACCGCTGGACATGGAACCGGGTCGCCAGATGATTCCAATGGATCTGAAAGGGATTTAACGGGTCAAGGTTAACACAAGGTAAGCGGACGCTCTTTAAGATTGCCAACACCGGGCGCACCTTAACCTTAATACTCACACCCCCGTATCACCGGCACGGCCGCCAGTCCTGCCGGCAATTGACATGACCGAAGCGGCAGTCGGATAGTACCGTCAAGGCGTACCGCGCACCGCCCGCCCAAAGAGCAAAGACAGATCAGGCAAGACCGCCCCTGCTCTGTGTTTTCTCTAAGCTATTGACGTATAGGGCGGATTTCAGGCCAGTTGGGTCACCCCTGAAACGTAACGGGGGCGCTTCCAACCGATCGGAAATCCGCCCTCGGCCAGATATGGATCAGATGACCTATTCGCTGAAACAACTACGCTATTTTGTTGCGGCCGGCGAAGCCCTCAGCGTGACCCGCGCGGCGGAGAAGGTGAACGTATCGCAGCCGTCCATATCCGCCGCCCTGGCCCATTTGGAGAGCGTCTTCAACGTTCAACTTTTCATTCGCCACCACGCCCAGGGCCTCTCCCTCACGCCAGCCGGCCGGCGCCTCATGGTGGAAGTAAAGCGCCTTTTGAACCAGGCCGAGGCCCTGAGCGACTATGCCGCCAGTTTGGGCGATTCCTTGGCCGGCACGGTGGAGGTGGGATGTTTTTTGACCATCGCGCCGATCGTCATGCCCGCCTTGATCCGCGAGTTCGCCGGCCATCGCCCTGCCATCACGGTGCAGTGCGTCGAAGCCGACCATGAGGGCCTGTTGGACGGCCTGCGCCAAGGCAGGATCGAGATCGCCTTGAGCTATGACCTGAACGTGGGCAGCGGCTTTTCCTTCGCGGCCGTGGCGGCCCTGCCGCCCTATGTGATCCTTGCGCCCGAGCATCCCCTGGCGCAACGGCGCGCCGTGTCCTTGCATGAATTGCATGAGGAGCCCATGGTGCTGCTGGATCTGCCCTATAGCCGCGACTATTTTTTCTCTATTTTCTTGAGTTTGGGCATGGAGCCCAACATCGCCCACCGCAGCGCCTCGCCGGATATGGTGCGCAGCTTGGTGGCAAATGGTTTCGGCTATTCCCTGCTGAACGCCCGGGTGGAAAACGATCGCTCCCCCGATGGCAAGACCTATTGCGCCCTGCCCCTTGTGGACAATCTGCCGCCCCTGAAGCTGGGCTTGATCACCCCGACGGATGTGACCCTGACACGTTCCGCCGAGGCTTTCGTGCAGTTTTGCCAAGACCAATGGCATTACCCCAAGCTGGCGGCCCGCCCGCCCCAAACCTGAGGAGCCCGGTCCTGAGATGCCGGGTCCTGAGATACCCGGTCCTGAAGCACCGCTCCCCTATCACCGCCATTCAGACTGGTGCGATGATTTCTAAGCCTCGGCCCGGCGCAAGCGCTCTTGCACCGCCGGACTGGTGAGCTCCCGCCTTGCGTGTCGGGCGACCCAACCGGCCGCCGCCCCCGCCGGCTCGATCTCGCTGCACAGCTCCAAAGCCGCGTGATTGAGCGCCAGATTGCGCTTGCCGATTTGCCGCACGGCCCAATTCACCGCCTTTTTCACCCAGTTGCGGGAATCGTTGGCCTCGGCCTTGATGGACGGAAAAAACGAAATGAACGCACCGTCGGGCGCGGATTTGTCGTGCGCCGCCAAGACCGCCATCAAGACGAAGCCGGCGCGCTTGACGAAGGTCGGTTCCTCCGCCGACCAATCCAAAGCCTTGGCATAGGCCAGGGGCGTGCGGTCAAAAAGATTGTTGCACACCTGGTCACACAGATCCCAGGAGTTGAAATCACGCGACCAATTGTCCATCTGCGCCGAGGTGACCTGGTTGGGATCGGCCACCATCCCCGCCAGGATGCGCGCCTCATGCACGCCGCTATCCCAGAGCTTAAGCGCCAGTTGGTGATCGCATCCCAAGGATCGCGCCAGTTGGCGGATCGACGGGATGGAGACCCCCAAGGCCTGACTGGTGTTGATGCCGAATTGGGCCATGCCGCGACACCGCGCCGGATCAGACAGACGCCGCAGATCCTGTAAAACACCTTCCCACTGCATTTCTTTTGCCCTCACGCCAATGAGGTTACTTTTTCCGTTTGGTGAATCGGGAGTATGAAATCGGATTGTGGCGCTTTTGTTACATCGGCCACCTCATGGCCCTTTCACAGGACCATAGGGCGCCAACCGCCGGACAGTCACGATTCACATCAATCCGTCCCGAAGCGGCGGATCATAGCACAATCGAGGCCGGTTTTCCTGCACTTTAATGCGCCCTCATAAAACCGGGCCTTTTAGTCCGGGCACTTGAATTAGTCTGGGCACTTGAACTCATTGGCCAAGGCCTGGGCCACGTTATCGCTGGCGCTGGCCGTGTGATTGTGGGGGTGGGCCTCCAGCCAGGCCTTCACGACCTCCATGACCTGGCCTTGCGTTGCCCCCTCGGGGATGCAGGCGATCCAATAAGAGATGTCCTCTTCACCCACGTTGCCAAAAACATCGGCAATAGCGGCTGTATAGCCGGCGCAATAGGCGACCGCATGGGGGTCATCCTGAGCGCAGATGGCGGCCAAGGTACCGCCGTCCTGAAAATCGGCCAAAGCCGGGGTCTGAGAGGTCCCCGCGCCAAGCCCGATCAGGGCCAGGGCAAAGGTCACTGCGGCCAGTTTCATCAAAAAATCTCCATCGAAGCGCGAAGGGCTCTGGCGTCAACAACACGAGCAAAACCGAGCCTTCACAGGGTAAATCTTGGCCAACCGCCAAATCTAGCTTTGAATCTTCCAACTACCGTCCGGCTGGCGGCAGGCCGTGCCATAGGCTTCCTCCGTCTGACCGCCAACGACGATGGTTTGCTGGTATTCGCGGCAATAAGCACCGGACGATGAGGTGCCATCGCGCACGGAGGTCACCGACCCCTGATTGCCCGTATCCGGGTTGTTCCAGGTGATGGTTTCCCCCACGGGCGCACGGGCCGCCTCGTCAATGGCCTGCCTGGCCTTCAATTTATCCACGTCATCCAAGCCCTTACCGATCTGATTACCGATGAAAAGACCGGCCATCGCCCCCACGGCCGTGGCGGCGATCTGCCCGCTGCCCGAGCCGAACTGCGACCCCAATAGTCCGCCGGCAACGGCACCGATGGCACTGCCGGCAAATTCCTTTTCCCGGCCTTGCTCACAGCCGGTCACCAAAAAAGCGACGGCGAGAACAATAACTGCATGCTTGGCCTTCATGTCCAATCTCCACTCACGATTAGGGCGATGTCTGTCTCGCGATCCTCAAATCGCGCGTATTTCACATGTTTCGCGCGGCAACCACAAGGGCTGATCTGCCTTTTCAAATGCTCACCCTCCCAGCCGAGGATTCGGTTGCTAGGATTACGTGCGACCTTGTTTTTTCGCCGCGCGGTCCCTTCTATAACTAAGATCAGGTCAAGAATATCCAGTATATTTCCCAATATTGTGTTCACGCGTGTTCCACCACCCGAAGGGGCCCGACACGGCCCCGGAACCATTCAAATCGCGGCAAAAAACAAAGTAGCCGTCCAACGAGGGAGTATCATGATGTCGAATCCAATCATCTACGGACCGGAATACAGCACCTTCACCCGCAGCGTCCGGCTGGCCCTGGAAGAAAAGGGCGCGGCCTACGACCTGGAACACATCGACATGCTGGGCGGCGCCCATAAGGCGGAGAGTTTTCTGGCCCGCAACCCCTTTGGCAAGGTTCCCGCTTTTGAACACGACGGCTTTGGTCTTTATGAAACCGCGGCCATCACTCGCTACATTGACGACGCCTTTGACGGCCCCGCCCTGCAGCCGAGCGACGCCAAGGCGCGGGCGCGCATGAACCAAATCATCTGCATTTGCGATT
>JANQKX010000536.1 GCA_028280915.1 Kiloniellaceae bacterium | reverse complement strand
ACGATGGGCGGGTGCGCTGGATCGAGGGCAGCGGCGTGGGCCTGCGGGACGCAGAAGGCCGGATCTATCGCATGGTGGGCTCCGTCGGGGACATCACCTCCCGCAAGGAAGCGGAGATGGCCCTGGTCAAGGCTAAGGAGGAGGCTGAGGTGGCCACCTTGGCCAAGAGCCAGTTCCTGGCCAACATGAGCCACGAGCTGCGCACGCCCATGAACGCCATCATCGGCTTCACCCGCCTGGTGATGCGCCGGGGCGCCGACCATCTGCCCCAGCAGCAGCAGGAGAACCTGGAAAAAATCCTCGCCAGCGCCGATCACCTGCTGTCGCTGATCAACTCGGTCCTGGACCTGTCAAAGATCGAGGCGGGCCAGATGGACGTGAGCTATGCGCCGGTGGCGTTGGCGCCCTTGGTGGATCAATGCCTGAAGACCGTGGAGCCCTTGTTGGGGCATAAGCACCTGATCATGGAGGTGGCCCTAGCGCCCGATGCGGCCGAGGTGGATACGGACCCGGAAAAGCTTAAGCAGATCCTGATCAATCTGCTCACCAACGCGGTCAAGTTCACCGACGAGGGCAGTATCCAGGTGAAGAGCGAAGCGCGGATCCGCGATGGTCTGCCCCAGGTGGTGCTCTCGGTCAGCGACACGGGCATCGGCATGCCCAAGGCGGCCCAGGCCCACATCTTCGAGGCTTTTCATCAGTTGGATGCCAGCAGCACCCGGCTTTACGGCGGCACGGGGCTGGGCCTTTCCATCACCCGCAATCTGACCGATCTGATCGGCGGGACCATCTGGGTGGAAAGCCGGGAGGGCAAGGGCTCCACCTTCTACGTCAGCCTGCCGGTTGCCGGGAAAAGGCTGTTTCCCCGTCCCACGCCCTTGCGAGATAGCGCGGCGGCCGCGGGAGAGGCGGTCCACCAAGCAACCCCGGGCCATGACGCCGGCCGCCCCGGGTCCAAACGCCGTCAAAACGGTGCCCCGCGGCAGCATAAGAACGGTTTGCCCAAGCCCGTGGTATTGGCCATCGACGATGATCCCAACGCCATTTATCTCCTAAAAGAAAACCTGAAAGACGCCGGCTATCTGGTTGAAGCAGCTCTTAATGGTCAGGATGGCATGGTGAAGGCCCGGGCCTTGCAACCCACCGCCATCACCCTGGACATCCTCATGCCGCAAAAGGATGGTTGGCAGGTTCTGCACGAGCTGAAAAGCGATCCCCTGACCCGGCACATCCCCGTGGTGATGGTGACCATCGTGGACCAGCGGGACCTGGGCTTCCGCCTGGGCGCCGCCGATTATCTGCTCAAGCCCTTCGACCGGGAGGCGATCCTGCGGGCGCTCTACCGTATCGCGCCCCTGCCGGGCAAGCTGCTGGTGGTGGACGACGACCCCCTGATCGGCGACATGATCGGCCAGATCGTCGAGGGCGAGCCCTTCGACGTGGCCACGGTGCACGACGGGGCCGAGGCCCTGGCCGCCATCCGCCGGCTGCAGCCCGACGCCATCCTGCTGGATCTGCTCATGCCCCGGCTGGATGGTTTCGCCGTCATCGACGCCCTGCAGCGGGAGCCGGCCTATCGCGACATTCCCATCCTGGTGCTCACGGCCAAGTCCTTGACCTCCCGCGAGGAGGAGGAACTGAGCCGTCGGGTGCGGGCGGTCATCCACAAGCAGGGGCTGGAAAGTGACGCGCTCCTGCGCGAACTGCGCGGCGTGCTCGCCGAATGCCGGGCCCGCGGCGCCGGTCCCATCGCGGAGGGAGAAGCATGAGTGAAATGACCCCCGCGGCCGACGCCCGCATCTTGATCGTGGATGACGAGCCTTTCAACGTGGACCTGCTGGATCAGGAACTCAGCTATTTGGGCTATCGCACCCAGGCGGCCTATAACGGCCAGGAAGCCTTGGACGCGGTGGCTGCGGCCGCGCCCGACCTGATCCTCTTGGACGTGATGATGCCGGTGATGGACGGCTTTCAAGTCTGCCGGGCCCTGAAGGCCGATCCGGAAACGGCGCTGATCCCCATCGTCATCATGACCGCCCTGGACGGCTTCGAAGATCGCATCAAGGGCATTGAGGCCGGCGCCGACGACTTTCTGACCAAGCCGGTGAACGAGCGGGAACTGCTCGCCCGCATCCGCACCTGTCTGCGCGCCAAGCAGGCGGTGGACAGCAAGATCGTGCAAATGAGCAAGATTCAGGACCACTTCGAAAAGTTCGTGCCCGAGACGGTCAAGCGCCTGGTGCGCAGCAATCCGGAGGCCCCGGAGCTGGGCGTGCGCGAGCAGGATATCTCCGTCCTCTTCCTGGACATCAGCGGCTATTCCCGGCTCTGCGAGGTCCTGGAGGCGGCCGAGCTGAACCGCACCGTGGAGCGCTATTTCTCCGCCTTTCTAGACGTGATCCACGAGGCGGGCGGGGACATCAGCAACACCGCCGGCGACGCCCTCATGGTGATCTTCCAAAACGAGGCGCGGGCGCACCACGCGCAGGTTGCCGTGGACACGGCGCTGCGCCTCTTCGAGACAACCGATCGGTTGAATGGACAACGGGCAGCCGAATCTCAGTCCCTGGCCCAGTCCCAAGCCCTCGGAGAGTCGGACGTGGTGCCACTGGGCGTCCACGTGGGCGTCAACAGCGGCCCGGCCATGGTGGGCTCCACCCGCTACGAGGGCCGCAGCGGCGCCCGATGGGTCTTCACCGCCAACGGCCGCGTCATCAACCTGGCCGCCCGCCTGGCCGGCGTCGCCGAAGACGGCCACCTGGTCATCGGCCCGGAAACCGCAGCCCGCCTGGGCCCCGGTTACGAACTGCTGGAAGCAGGCAGCCGCACCCTGAAAAACATCGCCGAACCCGTGGTGATCCACCGGGTGCTGAAGGGGCCGGGGGAGGTCGTGCCGTGAGTTTATACCAAATCTCGGGAGTAATGACCCATAGGGACGGCTTTTCAGAGTTTTCGGTTAGGCAGCTGATGCGCCGCGATGCCATTCATCGCAAGCATTAGATAACGCGGC
>JANQKX010000496.1 GCA_028280915.1 Kiloniellaceae bacterium | reverse complement strand
AGATGGTGCTGATGGGCGATTTCAACGCGCCGCCGGGCTCGCCCGCCTATGAAGCCCTGGTCGGGCCCAAGGATGATCATTACGGCCGGCTCGCCACCCGGCACCGCTTGGTGGACACTTGGGTGGCGGCGGGCCACGACGAGGCCGAGGGGGTGACCTGCCCGGCCCAGCCCGCCCGCGGCCATCCGCCCCTGCGCATCGACTTGGGGCTCGTCTCGGCGGAGCTGGCACCCCGGATCAAAAGCAGCTGGATCGACGCGGCGGCCGAAGGCTCGGACCACCAGCCCTATTGGTTCGACCTGGACTGGTGATCTTCGCCGCCGTCGAGGGTGTCGCCCAGATCCGGCTCGGGATCGTCGTCGGTCTCCAAGCTGTAGACCGAGGGGCTGGTCCGGGGCATGGGCACGAATTCCACCCGGTCGGGCAGGTCGGGGTGGGGCGCCACCTTGGCTCTGAAGAGAGCGAACAAAGTCAGCAGACCCAGCAAGGCGCCGATGAACACGAACAAGAGATCGATGCCCAGGCTGTCCATGAGCGGACCGGCGATCAGCGGGCCAAACACGGCGCCGGCGCCATAGACCAGCAGCAGGGCGCTGCTCACCTCCACCAATTCCTCGCTGGGCGCCTGGTCGTTGGCGTGGGCCAGGCAAAGGGCATAAACCGGCAGCATGAAGGCGCCGTGCAGGGCGGCCAAGACCAAGGCGATGATGAAGTGATCCGGGTGGTAAAAGGCAATGATCAACCCGGTGACCACGGTCACGAGGCAACAGCTGGTGATCACGTAGCGGCGGTCGATGTTGTCGGACAGCCGGCCGATGGGCCATTGGGAAATGGTGCCGCCGGCCATGAAGGCCCCCATGAAGAGGGTGACCTCCGAAATGGGCATGCCCCGGTCCTGGCCGAAGACCGGGCCCAGGGTCCAGAAAGCGCCTTCCACCAGGCCCACGAGGACGCAGCCGACAAAGCCCACGGGGGAGAGTTGATAGAGCCGGGCAATGCGGACCCGGGCCACGGCCAAGGGCTTGGGCGTGACGTTCGGGGTGAGGCAGAGGGGGACCAATGACAGGCAGACCAAAACGGCGATCAGGCTGAACAGGAAATAGTCGCCGGGCCCTTCCACGTTGACCAAGAGCTGGCCGCCAATGGTCACCAGGTTGGCGACGATAATATAAAGGGACAGGACACCGCCGCGGATTTCATTGGTAGCTTGGTCGTTGAGCCAGCTTTCCACCACCATGTAAAGCACGGCGAAGCACAGGCCGGTAAAGGCGCGCAGCACGGCCCAGAAGATGGGATCGATCCAGACCGGAAAAGCCAGCACGCCGGCCGCCGCCAGGGCGCCGAAACCGGCAAAGGCGCGGATATGGCCCACCTCCTTGATCACCTTGGGGCCGATCAGGCAGCCCAGGGCGAAGCCGGCGAAAAACGCGGTGCCCAGGAGGCCGATCAGGGTGGTGGAGAAGCCCTCGCTTTGCGCCCGAATGGGCAGGAGGGTGACCTGCACGCCGTTGCCCAAAAACAAGAGCGCCGAGCCGATCAGCAAAGTGGCGATGGCGCGATAGCGTTGATCCATGTGGCCCCGAACCCTTTTCGGCTAAGAACAATCGAACCGCGCTTTTGCGCCTTACGCTTCTTCTAAAGCCGTCAGGGCGCCGAGCCAATCACTTTCCGCCGCCGCCAGTTCGGCTTTCAACTCGCCGTGGCGCAGCTGCAGTTCCATGAGG
>JANQKX010000495.1 GCA_028280915.1 Kiloniellaceae bacterium | reverse complement strand
CGTGACCTTGCCGACCCTGGACGTGGACGACTTCATCGGTAAATCCTTCACCACCGGCCCGGACGGCAAGCTCTATCAGCTGCCCGACCAGCAGTTCGCCAATCTTTATTGGTTCCGCAAGGACTGGTTCGACCGGCCGGAGCTGAAAGAAAAATTCCAGGACATGTACGGCTATGAACTGGGCGTGCCGGTCAACTGGTCGGCCTATGAGGACATCGCCGAGTTCTTTTCCGAGCACGTCAAGGAAATCGACGGCGTGCGGGTTTACGGCCATATGGACTATGGCAAGCGCGCGCCAGACCTGGGCTGGCGCATGACCGATGCCTGGCTCTCCATGGCCGGTGCCGGCTCCAAGGGCCTGCCCAACGGCCGGCCCATCGACGAGTGGGGCATCCGCATGGAAGAGGGCTCCTGCAACCCGGTGGGTGCCTCGGTGTCCCGCGGCGGCGCGGCTAACGGCCCGGCGGCGGTCTACGCTATCCGCAAGTGGGACGAATGGCTGCGTAAATACGCCCCGCCTGCGGCGGCTGACTACGACTTCTATCAATCCCTGCCGGCCTTGAGCCAGGGCAACGTGGCCCAGCAGATCTTCTGGTACACGGCCTTCACCGCCTCCATGGTGGCGCCTCTGGAAGAAGGCAACAACACGGTTGATGCGGACGGCAACCCCCTGTGGCGCATGGCTCCCTCGCCCCACGGTCCTTATTGGGAAGAAGGGCAGAAGCTGGGCTATCAGGACGCGGGCTCTTGGACCCTCTTTAAGTCCACCCCGGTGGACCGGCGTAAGGCGGCCTGGCTCTATGCCCAGTTCGTGGTGTCCAAGTCCGTGTCCCTGAAAAAGAGCCACGTGGGCCTGACCATCATCCGCGACAGCGACATCAACGATGAGTCGTTCACCGAGCGGGCGCCCAAGCTGGGCGGTCTGGTGGAATTCTACCGCTCGCCGGACCGGGTGCTGTGGACGCCCACGGGGGTGAACGTGCCCGACTATCCCAAGCTGGCCCAATTGTGGTGGCAGAACATCGGTGACGTGAACTCCGGTGCCTTCACCCCGCAGGAAGCCATGGACCGCTTGGCCGGCGAGATGGACCAGGTCATGGCCCGTATGCAGCGGGCGGATGAAGCCAACGACACCTATGGCGGCTGCGGCCCGCGCCTGAACGAGGAAAAGGATCCCTCCGAATGGCTCGGCAAGGGCGGTGCCAAGGCCAAGTTGGAAAATGAAAAGCCCCAGGGCGAAACCATTTCCTATGACGAACTGGTGAGCCGCTGGTCCGCCAACTGAGGCAGGGGCTACTGGAGAGTCGCCTGGACGAAAGACGAGGGCATCGGGCTTTGGTTCTGGCGGCGCTCCAATTCGGGGGTCTCCGGGGTGGGCGGTGGTTCATCCCGGAGATTTTCTGCCGGCCCTCGCGATCTTCTGATCAAACGGTTCCACCAAGACGGGATGGGGTATGCGCGGCGCTTTGTCTTGCGTTGCCGGTCGAGCCCCTTCAAGCTAACGGTGCCCTTCAAGCGACAACGCGCATCGCGGCGAGTGTAGTCCACCCATGTCCCTAGAGCTCAGAAACATATCCAAGACCGTCGGTGGCGAGACCCACATCTATCCCACCGACCTCACCTTGGAGCCGGGCAGCTTCAACATCCTCTTGGGCACCACGCTGGCGGGCAAGACCACCTTGATGCAGCTCATGGCGGGCTTGGAGCGGCCCAGCACCGGCAGCATTTGGTTCAACGGTGAAGACGTGACGGGCTTGGCCGTGCAAAAACGCAACGTCTCCATGGTCTATCAGCAGTTCATCAACTATCCCAACTTCACGGTCTTTGAAAACATCGCCTCGCCCCTGCGGGTGGCCAAGCTGCCCGCCGCCGATATCAAGCGGCGGGTGCATGACATGGCCGAACTGCTGAAGCTCACGCCCATGTTGCAGCGCCATCCCTCCGAGCTGTCCGGTGGCCAGCAGCAACGCACGGCCATGGCCCGGGCCTTGGTCAAGGACTCGAGCTTGCTGCTCTTGGATGAGCCCCTGGCCAACCTGGACTTCAAACTGCGCGAGGAACTGCGCGACGAGTTGCCCAAGCTGTTCGAAAACCGCGACTGCATCGTCGTTTATGCCACGACCGAGCCCGTGGAGGCCCTGCTGTTCGGCGGTCACACGGCGACCCTCTATCAGGGGCGCGTCACCCAATTCGGTCCCACCAGCGAGATCTATCGGGCGCCGCTGGATCTGACCAGCGCCCAGGTGCTGTCCGAGCCGCCCATCAACACGGTGGCGGTGACCAAGTCGGGGGATCGTTTTGCCGTCGACGCAGGGGTGAGCTGGCCGGCCCAGGGTGCCTACCAGGGTTTGCGTGACGGGCCTTACATCTTCGGCATCCGCCCTCATCATGTGACGCCGGTTCAAGCCGGGCCCGGCGCGGTGGAGGTGTCCGGCGTGGTCCAGGTGGCCGAGCTCAGCGGGTCGG
>JANQKX010000450.1 GCA_028280915.1 Kiloniellaceae bacterium | reverse complement strand
CAGGCGGGCCAGTTCGTCATCCGTGAACATCCCATCCAGCTCTTGCGGCGTGATCTCCCCGCCCTGGGTCAGGCGGGTCTGAAGCTTTTGGGGAAACCGGGGCGGGGCTGCCTGCGCCGGCCGTCTGGCTTGCTTGGCCAGGGTCCGCTGCGCCGCCTGGGCGGCCGGCCCCGTGCCCTTTGCCATTTGTTGGATCTGCGCCTGCGCTTGGTTCTGCGCGACCGGCCCCCCTTGACCGCCGGGCGGCTGCCGGAGCGGTTTGCGGGACGGGAGCGGGGGAAAGCCGCGCGGGCTCGCGGCCGGTACTGGACTAGGGACCGGCGGCGCGGGTTGGGGCGGCGCGGGTTGGGGCGGCGGTGTCCCCGACCCGATGAGCCGATGATAGGTTCCGCGAAAGGCCGGGTCCTCGCCGTAGAGGGGTTGGGCGGCGGTGTTGACCAGGTTGGCCAGATAGGGGTCATAGTCCGGGTTTTCCCGACCCGTGTTCAGCGTCGACTGACTGCGGCGCAAGATCTCATCGCGACCCAATCCCATCTGGCTGATGGCGGCCCGGGCTTCCGTGATTTCCTTGTTGGTCCGCTCTTGGGCCTTGGTGAGTTGGACTTGCCCCTTGTTCTCTCCCCGCTTAATGCCGCCCACCCGGTCGTAGCTGTCGGTCGCCGGGTTATAGCGCGCCCGGTAGGGCTGCCCCGTGAGCGGGTCATAGATCGTCTCCATCTCCGGCGCTTTGCGGTAAGGATCGCCCAGGGGCTGCCAGGTCCGGCCGCCGTCTTCCGAAATCTCTTGCACGATACGGCCGTCATCGGTGCGCCGGTCGCGCTCCTTGTATGCGAATTTCGGCCCACTGCCGGCAAGAGACGCCCGCATGGCGGCCTGCGGATCGGCCTTGCCCAGGGCGCGCAGGTTGGGATCTTTAAGCCCGGCCACATAGGCATCGGCGGCCTCGTTTTGCGCCCGTTCCCGGGCCATCTGAGAGGCCGCGTGTTGCCGTTGCTGGGCCAACCACACATCTGAAAGATGGGTACGCCGGGCTTGGTGTCCCGCCTGTAGGGCGCTCCCCATGGCCTGACCGAAGCCGACCGGCGTGGGGCTCCATCCCGACGATCCGAGCAGGCTGGACGCCATGGCCAGGATCGCCGGGTCGCCCGAAAGGCCGGGGGAGGCGTAGGGGTCCGGGTAGCCGGTCAGGGGATTGATCGGCGTCGGCGGCGAGGAAGGCACGGGCAACATGGACATGGGGGATCACCTCAGTTCAGGGTTTTCGGATCGGGCGCTTCGGGCTCGGTTGTGAGCCGGCGCATGGCCTCGGCCCAGGCCTCCGGCCCCGCCATCTCCTTGGCGCGCGCCGTGGCCTCTTCAATCGAGGGCACGAAGTAGGCAAGCTCGGGACGGTCCTGGCAGATTGACAAAGCGGTGAAGCGGTAGATGGCCGCCCAGACCCGGGCCTCGAAGGTGTGGCCGCTTTCGGTTTCATCGAGCGTGGCCAAGATCAGCAGCGAGCGGGGCAGATTGTGCATCCGTCCCTTTTCGGCCCAATAACGGGCCTTGGCCGGATCGGCCTCGACTTCCAGGCCGTCCATGTACATGACCGCCAACAAGTCTTGCGCCGCGGGACTGCCGTTCCCGGCCGCGCCCATGAGCAGGTCCCACCATTCCGCCCGGAAGGCCGAACCTTCTGCCGCCCGGATGGCGTAGAGGTAGAGAACGTAACGGCAGTCCGCCGCCTCAATGCCGTGCCCCTTGGCGCCATCCCGCAGTTGTTGCAAGAAACCGTCGCTGGGCTCGCTCGGCAATTCGCTGGGGATCTGGAAGGTATGGGCCTGGGGCGGCTTGGCGGGAACCTGTGTCGCGGTCATGCTCGCCGCCTCACCCGAACAGGCCGAGCAAGCCGCCGGCGGCGGTCCCGATGCCCTTGCTCCAATCACCGCCACCGAATAGGCCGCCGCCGATCTGGGACCCGGCCATGGCGCCGCCCAGCACGCCCGTCAGCGGGTTGCGATACATGGGGGTGGTGGTTTGCCCCCCGAAGCTGCCTTGGCCGGCGACGGTTTGCAGATAGTTATCCAGCCGGCGAAGGGGCTCGTTCTGGGCAAAATCGTGACGGGCCATTTGGTCCTGCAGCTCAAGGCCCTGGTAGCCCTCGCGCATCATGCCCGTACGCAACAGTTGGTTGGCGTCGTTGTAATCGGCCGCCGCATAGGCCGGCGCGGCCGCCGTGGCGCGCAGTTGGCGACCCCGCTCCCGCTGATAGTTGCCGCCATAAATCTGAGTGCCCAGATCCCCCAGCGTCCGGCCCAGGGTGTCCTGGGCGGTCTGATGGGCATTGGTGTGGGCCATGTTGGAACCGTAGCGTCCGGCGGCCGAGAAGTTGGCCGAAATGCTCGGCGCCACCGCTTCACGGTAATGCCGGGTCACAGGGTCGGCGGCGGCGTTGTAGGTCGCTTCCAGGTAGGGGTTGCTCGCCGGATTAAGGTAGCCGCCGCGAATGGTCCGCCGCATCTGCTGATTGCCGAGACGCTGGACCGGCGAGCCCTGACGGGCGCGGCGCTCGATCCGGCGCATGCCCTGTCCCGTCTGCCGAGATGGATCGACCCAGGTTTGGCCCGGGTAGTATGTTTGCGGCGCGTTTTCGTAAAGATCCTGGGCATAGCCGTAGATGCTTTCGAGGTGATTTGCCTGCGGTCCCCACGGCCGGGTGGTCGAGGTGTGGTCGCGGGTAGATGAAAAAAGGCCCATAGTTTAAATCCTCTACTGTTAAGCGGGCTGCCAGTTATCTGCCGCGATAACAATTTCGTCCCACTGGTCCGGCGTGAACATGTGCGTAAGCTCCGCCATCAGATCGTCCTCAAGCACCTGTCCGAAGGCCATGGCCCGCGCGGTCCAAATGCCGCACTCCCGCACAAGCGGCGCAGGTTTGTGGTGGTAGGCCGCCTGCTGCGCCAGGCATCCGGCAAGGCACCGCATGGCTTCGGGCAAGCCTGCCTCGGCGGCCTGCCTGAGCCAGCGCTCGCCTTGGTGGAGGTCTTTGCGAAGGCCTTGGCCGAAGGCATAGGCACAGCCGATCTGCCAGGCCGCGACCGGATCACCAGCAATCGCGGCGCGGCGTACTTCAAGACCGTGATGGATGTTTGAGGGGGTACCGCCGCCGGCATTGGCGGGATGATTGAATGCGACTTCAGACGACCCAGAGGACGGCGCCGGCGGCGGTGTTGGAATATCGATTAAATTCGACTGATCATTGGTGTCCCGATCCATCGGCCATGTCCCTCATGATGATCATCGTCAGTCGCATGAGGGTGAGCCTAGCACCGGTTCGGGGGTGTCGATGCGACCGGGTTACATAATTTTTGCCCAATGAAGCTTTTTGCGGTCCAGCGTGGTGATCCAAGCCGACAAGGCGGCCCCGATTTTTGATTTATCGGTCGATGCCATGTCGTTCAGATAAC
>JANQKX010000441.1 GCA_028280915.1 Kiloniellaceae bacterium | reverse complement strand
GGCCGAGTAGCCGGGCTTGCCGGCGGCCGCCAGGCGGGCCAGGACCAGGGCGGTGGAAAACACCAGGACAAAGGCACTGGCCACGCCCCCGATAAAGCGCAGAATCAGAAAGGCCGCCAGCGCGCTGCTGCCCGCCATGGCGGCGGTGGTGGCGGCGCTGACCGCCAAGGCGCTCAGGAACCACAGGCGCCGGCTGCCGGGCAAGCGGCCGAGGGAGGCGGCCAGGGCCCCCGCCAAATAACCGAGGAAGTTGGCCGCGGCCACCAGACCCGCGTCGGCCCGGCCGAGGGGCACCGCCTCGACCATAAAGGGCAGGATGGGCGTGTAGACAAAGCGCCCGATGCCCATGGCCGCGGCCAGGGACACCAGGCCGCCAATGGCAATCAGCCAAGGGGCGCGGGCGGAAGAGGTCATGACCCAGCTTTAGACCAAGTGGCGAACAAAGGGAACCGGCACCGGCCGTGCCGGTCAAGAAACGGCCTTGGCGAGGGCCGCGAGATCCTCCTCGCCCAAGCCGGCCTTGATGGCCCGCTGGGACAGCCGGGAGATGTTGTCGGGGAACTCCCGGCTCATGCCCGCGGCGTCGGCCTGGGACTGCAGGCGCTGAATGACGCCTTCCCAGACCCGGATGCTGGCGCCGGGATAGAGGCTGGAGAGTTCATAGGCTTGCGCGTGCACGATCTCGGCCATTTCCCGCGCCCGGGGGTCGCCGTGGAACATCTGGGCCAGCTGGTCGGCCCCCACCCCTTCGGCGGCGCAGAGACGGGCGCCATGGGCAAAACCCACGTACTTGCCCAGGCTGAGGGACAGCTTGGCCAGGTCCAAGGCCGCCGCGGCGGCGATGTTGTCCCCCAGGTAGTGCGGTTCGCCGCCAAAACAGCGCAAGAGCGGTGCCAACTGGCGGTAAGCCGCCTCGGCGCCGCAGTAGATGAGATGGGCGTCGGGGGTGCCGATCCCGGCCGGATATTCCTCGATGGCGCCATCGATATAGGCGGCGCCCAGGCCATTGTAGAACGCCTCCGCGTCGCGGGCCTCCTTCGGCGCCCCGGTGCTCAGTTGAACGATCGTCCGGCCTTTCAGCAGCGGCCGCACCTCCGGCGCGCCAAGGTGGGCATTGGTGGCGTCGTAGTTGTCGATGCAGACCATGACCACCGGGCTGGCGGCCACCGCCTCGGCCACCGTGGCCGCCCCCTGCGCGCCCTCCGCCACCAGCGGCGCCAGGCGGCTTGACGAGCGGTTCCAGACCGTGACCCCGTGGCCGGCCTTCAGGAGGGTGCCGGCCAGGGCGCTGCCCATGGCGCCCAAACCCATCATAGTGACATCGGTCATGGTCGTTTCCTTTCCCGTCGGGTGGAATTCAGGGACGCCCGTCGCGCCGCCTAAGCCAGGAGATCTTCCTCGAAAGGAAAGGTGGTCAGAATTTGCGGGCCGTCGGCGGTCACCAGCACCTGCTCTTCCAGCTTCACCCCCTCGGCGCCGCCTTCCCGGCCGATATAGCTTTCGATACAGAGCACCATGTTTTCCAGGATCTCGCCGGGGTAGCCGGCGCTTTCCCAATCCAGGATGTGAGGAATACAGGGGTACTCGTCGGCCAGGCCCACGCCATGGGCCAGGTAGATGTAGCGGTTGGCCAGGAACGCGTCGGGCACGGTCCAGGATTGTTCGATGAAGTCGCGAAAGCCCATGCCCGGGCGCAGGATCGAGATATTGTGCTGGACCTGCTGGTAGGCTTGCGTATAGAGGCGGCGCTGCTCGTCCGTGGGTTTGCCCGGCCCGCAATGGAAGGTGCGGGACACGTCGGCGCAATAGCCGAAGGCACCGACCAAATCCGTGTCGAAGGCGACCAGATCGCCGCAGCGCACCAGCTTTTCACTGCATTCCTGGTACCAGGGATTGGTGCGCCCGCCGGAACACAAAAGGCGGGTTTCCATCCATTCCCCACCCAGCTCGAAGTTGGCCTGCGCCAGCAGGGACCAGAGGTAGTTTTCCGTGACACCGGGGCGCAGCGCCTCACGCATTCGGGCCATGCCCGCCTCGCAGCCGGCGATGGAAATCAGCATACAATCGATTTCATCCTGGGACTTGACCGCCCGGGCCCGCTGCAGGCAGGGCTGGGCATCGCAAATCTCGATCCCCTGGGCCATCAAGGGCGCATAGCCCAAGGGTTCCAGCCGGTCGATGGCCAGGCGCCGGTTCTTGCCGCAGTGCTGATCCATGATATCGGCGATTTGGGCCGCCCAGCGCAGCACCTCGTCCCCCACCCGGTCGCCCATGACCTCGTAGTACCAAACGATGGTGGGCAGGTATTGATCGACCGTTTCCGCGTCGGTCACCGGGTGCTTCACCATGTAGCTGTCGAAGATGATCGTCGGCCCGTCGGCCATGACCATGGCATACCGCTCGGAGGTGTGCATGCCATAGACCTGCATATTGCGGGTGCCGGTGGCATAGCGGATGTTGATGGGATCATAAAGCAGGCAGGCGCCATAGTCGGCGGCCTGCAACTCGGCCCGCAAGCGGTCCATGCGGTATTGCCGTAGGCGCGGCATGTTAATCTGCCGCTCGTAATCCTTAAGCCCAGCCCCGGGCGTCTTCTTGGCGATCCAGTGGGGGTCTCGTACCGGCATGTCTCTCCCTTTCGGTGGGGGCCGGCACGGGAACGGACGTCGCCCTATCGCCGGCGTTATCGCGTCAAGGGCTTGTACTTTATGCGGTGGGGCTGGTCGGCGCTAGCCCCCAGGCGGCGCTTGCGATCGGCCTCGTAGTCTTCGTAGTTGCCCTCGAACCAGACCACCTGGCTGTTGCCCTCGAAGGCGATGATGTGGGTGGCCACCCGGTCCAGGAACCAGCGGTCGTGGCTGGTGATCAGGACACAGCCGGGGAACTCCAGGATGGCTTCTTCCAGGGCGCGCAGGGTATCCACGTCCAGGTCGTTGGTGGGCTCGTCCAGCAGGATGACGTTGGCGCCCTCTTTCAGCATCTTGGCCAAATGCACCCGGTTGCGCTCCCCGCCGGACAGCTGGCCGACCTTTTTCTGCTGATCGCCGCCCTTGAAATTGAAGGCGCCCACATAGGCCCGGGACTGGGTGGTGTGCTTGCCCAGCTCGATCACGTCCAGGCCGCCGGAGATTTCCTCCCACACGGTTTTATCGCCCTGCAGGGAATCCCGGCTCTGGTCGATGTAGCCCAGCTTGACCGTGTCGCCGACCTTCAGCTCGCCCCCGTCGGGCTGCTCCTGTCCGGTGATCATGCGGAACAGGGTGGTCTTGCCGGCACCGTTGGGTCCGATGATGCCCACCACGGCACCGCGGGGGATCTTGAAGGTCATGTCCTCCACCAGCAGGCGGTCGCCGAAGGCCTTGCGCAGGCCCTCGGCCTCGATCACCAGCTCGCCCAGACGGGGGCCGGCCGGGATCATCACCTTGCCGGGCTCGGGCGCCTTTTCCGTGGCCTCGGCCAAGAGGGACTCATAGGCCTGCAGGCGGGCCTTGGACTTGGCCTGACGGGCCCGGGCGCCGGCGCGGACCCATTCCAATTCGTGCTTCAGGGTGCGCTGGCGGGCGGACTCGGCCTTTTCCTCCTGGGCAAGGCGCTTTTGCTTCTGCTCCAGCCAGCTGGAATAGTTGCCCTGGAAGGGGATGCCGTGGCCCCGGTCCAGCTCCAAAATCCAGCCGGCCACGTTGTCCAGGAAGTAGCGGTCGTGGGTCACCGCCACCACGGTGCTGGGGTATTCGTCCAGATAGCGCTCCAGCCAGGCCACGGATTCCGCGTCCAGGTGGTTGGTGGGCTCGTCCAGCAGCAGCATGTCGGGACGGGACAGCAGGAGGCGGCAGAGCGCCACCCGGCGTCGCTCGCCGCCCGACAGCTTGGTCACGTCGGACCCGCCCGGCGGGCAGGGCAGGGCACCCATGGCGATCTCCACCTTGCGGTCCAAGTCCCAGGCGTCCGCCGCGTCGATCTTTTCCTGCAATTCGGCCTGCTCGGCGATCAGGGCGTCGAAGTCCGCGTCCTCCTCGGCGAAGGCGGCGCTCACCGCCTCGAAACGGTCCAGCAGGGCCTTGGTCTCGGCAACCCCTTCGTAAACGTTGCCGGCCACGTCCTTTTCCGGGTCCAACTGGGGCTCCTGGGGCAGATAGCCCACCTTGACCCCGTCTGCCGCCCAGGCCTCGCCGTTGATCTCCGTGTCGATGCCGGCCATGACCTTCATCAAGGTGGACTTACCGGCGCCGTTCAAGCCCAGCACGCCGATCTTGGCCCCGGGAAAAAACGACAGGCGAATGTCCTTGAGCACCTGCTTACCGCCGGGATAGGTCTTGGACACCCGGTCCATGGTGTAGATGTATTGGTAAGCGGCCATCCGGCTCTCCTGCGTGTTTTTTGGTCTGGGAGTGATATGGGACCGGCCTCCGGATGGATCGACCCTTGGAAGCACGTGGAACCCGGGCGGCTTTTAACCCAAACGGGGGGCCGGTGCAAATGGTCCGATTAGGCCGGGACGAATTCTTTCCCTGGGCGCCTATTCGGCGCTTTTGGCGCTGGGCGCCTATTCGGCACTTTGCGCGCTGGCGCCGAGCGGTGCCGGGCTGAGTGACATGCCCTCGGCGGCGGCCAGGGTCGGCACGTGGAAATAAAAGCAGGCGCCGGCGCCGGGCGCGCTGTTGACGCCGATGTCACCGCCGAAATGTTCGATGATCTGGCGCGAGATGGTCAGGCCCAAGCCGGTGCCGATGGGCTTGCTGGTGAGGCTCACGTTGGCCTGCTGAAAGCGCTCGAAGATCAGCTGCTGGTCTTGCGGCGCGATGCCCGGGCCGTTGTCGCTGACACTGACTCGGAGACCGTCCGGGCGTCCCTCGGCCTTGAGTTCCACGACCCCGTTGGGCCGGGGCGAGAACTTGGCGGCGTTGGACAGCAGATTGACCACCACCTGAATCAGGCGGTCCCGGTCCGCGTGGATGCGCCCCAGGTCACCGTCCAGATCCACTTTCAAGTCCACCATATCGGCGGCGAACAGCCCGCCCGCCACGGCCACGGCGTCTTCCAGGGCGCCGCGCGGGTTGAAGTCCTCCATATGCCAGTCCACATTGCCCGTCTCCAGCTTGGCCAGATCCAAGAGCTGGTTGATCAGGCGGGTCAGGCGTTCGCTTTCCTTAACGATCACCCGCAGGAAGCGGGAGCGCTCCTCCTCGTCCAGCTGGGGGTTGTCGAAGAGAATCTCGCTGAAGGAGCGGATGGAGGTGAGCGGCGTGCGCAGTTCGTGGCTGACAGTGGACAAAAAATCGTCCTTCAGCCGGTCCAGTTCCTTGAGGCGCTCGTTGGCCTGGCGCAGTTCGGCGGTCGTCGCCTCCAGTTCCCGGGATTTCTGCTCCAGGCCGTGGCTGTATTCGATCACCTGGGAGGTTTCCTCCAGGATCTCCATCATCTCTTCCAGGCCCACCACCTCGCCCTTGGCCACGGTGGCCACCATAACCCGGGCCGAGGCCGCGCCGATGGCGCCGGCCAGCAGGCGCTCGGTCAAGCTGACCAGATCCGCGTCGGCCTCGTGAACCTTGCTCAGGTCCACCCCCTGCACCCGGGCGTATTCCGCAAAGGCCCGGTTGGCACGGCCCGGTCCCACAAAGCGCACCACCAGGGCGTGGAGGTCGGAGACCGTGGCCGAGCCGCGCCAGAACTGCGAGCCCGAGGCCTGGCCGGAGCGGCTGAAGACGTCCACGAAAAGCACCGCCTGGATGCGCTCGATGGGGCTTTGCCGGCTCCAGAGGGAGCAGATGATGTAACCGCCGATGTTGGCCAACATGCTCCAAAACAGGGCATGGGACAGGCTGTCCAGGCCGGTCAGGCCGAAAAGCTCGAAGGGCCGCAGCAAGGCGATGCCGAAGGGCCCATGGGTGATGAATTCCGGCGGCAGCCAGCCCGGCTGGGCAAAAAACGGCAGCAGCAGGGTATAGCCCCAAACCATAAAGCCCAGGGACAGCCCCACCAAGGCGCCCCGGCGGGACGCCCGCTTCCACAAGATGCCGCCGATGATGGCCGGGGCAAACTGGGCGGCGGCGGCAAAGGACACCAGTCCGGTGGTCACCAAGGCCTCGTTCTGGCCGATAAAGCGGAAATAGGCATAACCCAGCAGCAAGATGACCACGATGGCGACCCGGCGGATGGAGATCAGCAGGCCGGTCAGGTCGCCCTTCTCCGTCAGGCGCAGCCACTGCAGGCGCAGCAAGGCGGGCATGACCAGGTCGTTGCAGATCATGGTGCTCAAGGCGATGGCGGCGACGATGACCATGCCGGTGGCCGCCGACAAGCCGCCAAGGAAGGCGAAGAGCGCCAGGAATTCCTGCTTTTCCGCCATGGGCAGGGTGAGCACGAAGGTATCCGCATCCACCGAGCCGTCGGCGAAGACCAAGCGGCCGCCAATGGCGATGGGCAGGACGAAGATGTTGATGATCAGCAGATAGAGGGGGAACAACCAGGCCGCCTTGTCCAGATGGGTCTCGTCCACGTTTTCCACCACGGTGACCTGGAACTGACGGGGCAGGCAGACAATGGCGGCCATGGAAAGGATGGTCATGGTCACCCACTGGGCATAGCTGGAAGTATCGCCGAGGGTGAAAAGCGCGGCCACCGCCGGCACGGCCGCGGCCTGGCCGAAGAGGTCGCCGAAGCCGTCGTAGAGGCCGTAGGTGACGAAGATGCCCACGGCCAGGAAGGCCAGCAGCTTGATCACGGATTCAAAGGCCACGGCAGCCACCATGCCCTCGTGATGCTCGCTGGCATCGATATGGCGGGTACCGAAGAGAATGGCGAAGGCGGCCAGGATCAGGGCCACCAAAAAGGCCATGTCGCCCACCAGGGACAAGCGCTCGGACACCGGCGGCGGCCGCGTGAGCTCGGGATATTCCAAGAGCACGTAAAAGGAATTGGAGACCGCCTGAAGCTGCAGGGAAATGTAGGGGATGATGCCGATCACCGCGATCACGGTCACCAAAACGCTCAAGGTGGTGGACTTGCCGTAGCGCGAGGAAATGAAGTCGGCAATGGAGGTGATGCGGTGGGCCTTACTGATGCGGATGATCTTGCGCAGCAAAAACCACCAGAGCACAAAAACCAGGGTGGGCCCCAAGTAGATGGGCAAAAAGGCGATGCCGCCGGAGGCCGCCCGCCCCACCGAGCCGTAGAAAGTCCAGGAGGTGCAATAGACCGCGATGGAAAGGGCGTAGATATAGGGGTTGGCGATCAAGCTGCGCCCCATGTCGGCCTTCTTGTCCACGTAATAGGCGATGGCGAACAGCAGGCAGAGATAGGCAAAGGCCGTGATGACGATGAACCAGCTGTTCAGCATGGCGGAATCCCGCCGGGCGTTCGGACTTCAATGGTGCCGCGCCCGGTCATGGTTCCGGGTCCTCGGCGCCGCGCCGCCGACTGAAAAGGCCGCCGCGCTTGCCCTCGGCCGGGGGCGAAAAGGCATTGAGGGCGATCATCAAGACCACCAGCGCCCAGACCGAAAACAGATAGAGGTAAAGAATGGGAATGCCAAAAAGCCGCCCTTCCTGGGAAAAAATAGCCAGCAGGGGCGGGCTGATGGCCAGGACCGCAAACAGGAACAAGGCCACCGCCCGCTCGCGATTGAGGTCGAAATTGTTCAAGTATCCGTTTTCCCTAAAATGTTGCCTCGGAAACAGTCAATCGGCGCTTACGTCCCTTCCAGCAGTTCCCGGACCCGCGCCACGATCTCCCGGGTGGAAAAGGGCTTGGTGATGTAATCGTTGGCCCCCACGGCCATGCCCTTTTCCCGGTCGGAGTCCCGTCCCTTGGCGGTCAGCAAGATGATCTTGATGCCTTGCCACTGGTCGTTGGCGCGGATCAGGCGGCAGACCTCGAATCCGTCCCGTTCCGGCAGCATCACGTCCAGGATCACCAGATCCGGCCGGGCCGCCGCAACGGCCTTGAGCGCCGCATCCCCGTCCTGGGCCACGCGCACGTCATGACCCTCCCGCCGCATCAAGAAGCTCAAGGAATCAATAATGTTCGGTTCGTCCTCGACCACCAGTATCGAATAAGGCATGGCCGTTATCCGTCACTTCCTCCGCTGCCATTTCCATGGCCCTTTGCGCCAAGGCAGGACGATCGCGGCCCCTTGGGGCTTATCGCCAGGCCTTGGTATCAGGCTTCTTTGCAACAGCTTAACGTGATAAAGCAATCCCTGTCACCCGGTCATCTTTGCTTACCGCCGGGAGCCGGGCCGCGGGACCTGACGAAACCAGGCCCGGGGACTGTGTTTTTTGGAAAGCGCGGTGGATCATGGAAGTACTGTTTACCCCCGCCTACAAATACTTTTGGGCGGCCATCTTGGGCCTGGCCCTTTTCCTGCCGGTTCAGCGGGTGCTCTTTTCCGTGATGCTGCGGCGCCAAACCCGCCATCGTGACCTGGAAACGGCGGAGGTCACCCGCCTGCAACGGCGCAGCATGGTGTTTTCCGCCACGCTTTGCCTGGTCTTCGCGGTGATTTATACCAATATCATGGTGCCCCACTGACCCGTCCTCTTGACGGTTTCGCACCAACTGGCTGCCGAGCATGACAGACAAACAGCTTTTGATCGTCGCCCATGTCCCCTCGCCCAACACCCTTCGCCTGCGCGACGCGGTGGTGGCCGGCGCCACATCCGCGGACATCGACGGCGTGGCGGTGGCGGCGCGGCGCCCCTTCGACACCTCGCCCGAGCACGTCCTGGCGGCCGACGGGGTGATTCTGGGCACCACGGAAAACCTGGGTTACATGAGCGGCGCCCTGAAGGATTTTTTCGACCGCTGCTACTACCCCTGCCTGGAAAAGACCGAGGGCCTGCCCTTTGCCTGCTACATCCGTGCCGGCCACGACGGCACGGGCACCAAGAGGGCCATCGAGAGCATCACCACGGGCCTGCGCTGGCGGGCCGTACAAGAGCCCCTGATCTGCCGCGGCGCCTGGCAGGAAGATTTTGTCCAGTCCTGCGAGGAATTGGGCACCTTGGTCGCCGCCGGCCTGGAAATGGGGGTCTTTTAAAGCCGAGGCCCATGAAGCGCCGGACCGGGCCCTATTCGGGCAGCAAAATCGCGTCCTCGGGACGCCAACAGCACCAATGGTCTTGGCCGGTCAAAATGGCGCCGCCGCCGGTACGCTTGTGGTTGGGCACCGCGACCGACAGGCTGCGGCCCTGGGCGTCCGTCAAATATACAAAACTGACTTCGCCGAAATAAGCGATTTCCGCGACCCGGCCCTTGATGCCCACCTCGTCCTCGGCCGGACCGTCGCCGCGCAGGCGCATTTTTTCCGGCCGCACCGCCACGCCCACCTCGCCCCTCATCTCCTTGTCGCCGCTCAAGGGCACCGGCCCGATTCCTTCCACCTGGACCAGGACCTGGGCACCGGACAGGCCGCCCACCCGGCCCTGCAGGAGGTTGGTCTTACCGATGAAATCGGCCACGAAACGGCAGTTGGGCGCCTCGTAGAGCTCGGCCGGGCTGGCCAATTGGCGGACCTGGCCTTCCTCCATCACCGCGATGCGGTTGGCCATGGAGAGGGCCTCTTTCTGGTCGTGGGTGACCACGATGAAGGTGATGCCCACGGTGTGCTGCAGGCGCACCAGCTCCAGCTGCATGGCTTCGCGCAGCTTGGCGTCCAGGGCCGACAGGGGCTCGTCCAGCAGCAGAACCTTGGGGCGCTTGACCAAGGCGCGGGCCAGGGCCACCCGCTGGCGCTGACCGCCGGAGAGCTGGTCGGGCATGCGGGGGCCATAGCCCGCCAGCTTCACCAGATCCAGGGACTCCTCCACCCGCGGGCCGATCTCTGCCCGGGGCACGCCCGAGACCTTCAAACCGTAGGCCACGTTGTCGAAAACCGACATGTGGGGAAAGACCGCATAAGACTGAAACACCATGTTGATGGGCCGGTGGTTGGGGGCAATGCCCTCCATGTCCTGGCCGTCGATTAGGATCTGCCCCGCGCTGGGCAGCTCGAAGCCGGCGATCATGCGCAGCAAGGTGGTCTTGCCGCAGCCGGACGGCCCCAGCAGGGCAAAAAACTCGCCCGGGCGAATGTCGATGGAGACCTGGTCCACGGCGGTCACCGTGTTGCCGAAGCGCTTTGTCACCTCTTTGATGGAGATCATGACGTCGTTGTCAGGCATTTTGAATTACCTCAGATCACCCCTTGTTGACCCATCATTTTTCCGAACGGCCCTGCATCCACATGGCGATGGTGGTGAGCAGGATCGTGACCACGATCAAAACCGTGGAGGCGGCGTTAACCTCGGGTGTCACGGAAAACCGCACCATGGAATAGACCTTCACGGGGAAGGTGACCGTATCCGGACCCGAGGTGAAAAAGGTGATGACAAAATCATCCAGGGACAGGGTAAAGGCCAGCAGACCGCCGGCCAGGAGTCCCGGCTTCATGTAGGGGATCAGGATATCGCGGAAGGTCTGCCACTCGCTGGCCCCCAGGTCCTTGGCCGCCTCTTCCAGCTCCCGGTTGAAGTTGGCCAGGCGGGCCCGGATCACCATGGCGGCGAAGGGAAAGGAAAAGGATATGTGGGCAATGGTGATCGCCCCCAGGTTCAGCGGCCAGGGCAGGTCCGTGGGCCAGCCGATGCGGGCGAAAAAGGCCAGCATGGCCACGCCCATGCAGATCTCGGGAATCACGATGGGCAGGGACATGGCCCCTTCCAGGGGCGCCTTGCCGGGAAAGCGGAAACGCCACAGCAGAATCGCCACCATGGCCCCCAGGATCACGCTGATCACGGTCGAGATGAGGGCGATGGTCAGGGAATTGGCGAAGGCCTCCATAAGGCTCGAATTGCCCAGGGCCTTTTCGTAGTACTTAAGGGTAAAGCCGCGCCAAACGATGTTGCGCCGGCTGTCGTTGAAGGAAAAGGCAATCAAGGTGAGGATGGGCACATAAAGGAACACCAGGCTGGCCAGGAATACCAGCTGCAAGGACCAGCGCCGGCTGTAGTCCAGCGGGCCGAGGCGGCGTTTAAAAAGGCCGCGGGCCGCCATCACGCCGCCTCCATGGCAGAGGTGCCGCGGGCCATCAGCGCCCGGATGGCCAGAGCGAAGAAGGTGATGTACATCAAGAGATAGGAAAGCGCGGCGCCGAAGGGCCAGTCATTGGCGCTCTTGAACTGGCGCTCGATCACGTTGGCGATCATCTGGCTGTCGGTCCCGCCCAAAAGATCCGGGGTCAGGAACGACCCCAGGGCCGGGATGAAGGTGATGATCAGTCCGGAGATGATCCCCGCCTTGGCCAAAGGCACGGTGACGGCAAAAAAGGTCCTAAACTGTCCCGCCCCCAGGTCCAGGCTGGCCTCCAAATAGGATTTGTCCATGCGGTCCAAGGCGGCGTAGAGGGGCAGCACCATGAAGGGCAGGTGCACGTAGACCAGGCCGATCACCACCGCGGTGTTGTTGTAAAGCAGCTCCAGGGGCTGGAAGCGCTCACCCAGCAGCGCCACGTTGTCCAGACCGAGGAACAACAGCACGCCGTTGGCCTTTTCCCAAAACCATTCCAAGGTGAAGTTCACATAACCGCGCATACGCAAAACGGCAATCAGGGCATAGGTGCGGATCAAAAGGTTGGTCCAGAACGGCAAAATGATCAGCAGCAACAGCACCGGCCGCCAGCGTGCCGGCGAAAAGGTGATGAAGATGGCGATGGGAAAACCGATGACCAGGCACAAAAAGGTGGTGATGCCGGCGAACCAAAAGGACTTGGTGAAAATTTCCAAATAAAGCGGGTCAAAGGCGCGTACATAGTTGGCCAGGGTCCAGGTTACGTTGATCCCGATGACCCCTTCCTTTTCGCCGAAACTGAAAACCCAGATGATGCTGAGCGGCAGGAGGAAAAAGACGACCAGCCACAGGGTCGGCGGCAGATTGATCAGCCAAAAAACGAGCGGATGGCGCCGCCAGCTTTCCATGGTCTATCCGCTTCCAATGACTTTAAGAGAGTGGGAAGAAAGCGGGGCGGCCGTAAAAAAAGACCGCCCCCTGGGGAAAAACGGTGCCTAGCCGGCGAGAACGCGGGTCCAGGCTTCTTCTTTCATCCGCTCGACCTCTTCGCCCTGATAGAGCGCCGGCTCCAGCTTGGCGATGGTTTCCTGGTCGGGGAAAATGGCCGGATTTTCGTTGTAGTCCGCATCCAGCAGATCCCGCGCCGCCTGGTTGGGCGTGGCGTAGTAGATGAAGTTGGCGATATCCGCGCCCACCTTCGCATCCAGGATATAATTCATGAAGGCATGGGCGTTTTCCGGGTGCGGCGCGCCCTTGGGAATGCACAGGCAGTCTTCCCAGATCAAGCTGCCTTCCTTGGGCACCACGTAGGAAATGTCGTCATCCTCTTCCATGACCTGGACGATGTCCCCGTTCCATTCCATGGTGAGGTCCACTTCGCCGGAGAGCAGCAGATCCTGGCCGTTGTCCTCGGCAAAGGTCTTGATGTGGGGTTTTTGCTTGATCAGCATCTCCTCCACCTGCTTGATGTGCTCGGGGTCCTTGTCGTTGTAGGAATGGCCCAGGTACTGCAGGCCCACTTCCAGCACGCCTTCGCTCAGCAGGGCGATGCGGCCGGAATACTTGTCGGAATCATAAAGCCACTTCCAACTGTCGGGCACGCCGTCCACCGCGGAAATGCGATAGCCGATGCCCTGGGAGCCCCACATGTAAGGCACCGTGTGCTGGCGGCCGGGGTCGTACTGGGCGTCCTGAAAGGCCGGGTTGAGGTTAGCCATGTTGGGGATCTTGGAGTGGTCGACAGGCTCGAGCATGCCGGCGGCGATCATGCGCTCCACGAAGTCGTTGGTGGGCACGATCACGTCATAGCCGGGATTGCCTTCCTTGAGCTTGGCAAACAGCTCCTCGTTGTCGGCAAAGAGGTCCATGCTGACGTCGATGCCCGAGGTATCCTTGAAATCGTCCAGCGTGTTTTCGCCGATGTAGGTATCCCAGTTGTAGAAATTCAACTTCGGCTCTTCCGCCGCTTGGGCCGCGCGAAACTTGGCAAAGCTGAGACCGGCCGCAACCGCGCCCGTCCCTGCCAGAAACCCGCGCCTGGACAGCCAATTTCCGTATTTCATCTTGTCTTATCTCCCTATCAAAACGGGGTCTTTCGGGCCTGGTTTGGGCACCGATTGATTGAACCACCTTCCCCGACGCGACCGGACACCGTGGCCAGCCAAAGCACTATTAGCCCCTATCCGCCCTACGATCAATGCTCCAGCCAGCGCTCGTAGGCGAGCTGGGCGGCGGCCACGTCCATGATCGCGATGCCCACGGAGTCAAAGATCACCGTGGCATCCTTGGGAACGCTTTTACTGCCGGCATAGATTTCGCCGATCTCGGCGAAGATCTCGCAGGCCGCACCGCGCACGTTGCCCGCTTGGTCATGGGCGGCGTCGCGGGATTCCACGATCACCGTGTTGGCCATGGCGGCGGCGTCCAACTCGCGACCATCGGGGGTGTTCCAGCCCACGGCGGTGACAAAGGCGCCGGGCTTGATCCAGGCGCCATTCAGGATCGGCTCCTTGGCGGCGGTGGTGCAGGCGATGATATCCGCGTCCCGCACCGCGGCTTCGGCATCGGCGAAGAAGGTGGCGCCGATCTCCTCCGCCAAGGCTTGCCCCCGCACGAGATCCCGCGCCCAGAGGCGCAGCTCCCGCCAGTCCCGCACCGCGCCCAAGGCCGCCACATGGGCGCGGGCCTGCACCCCGTTGCCCATGATGGTCACGATGTCCGGTTGGGCCGGAGCCAGCTTGCGGGCCGCCGCGGCGGAACCGGCCGCGGTGCGCATTTCGGT
>JANQKX010000371.1 GCA_028280915.1 Kiloniellaceae bacterium | reverse complement strand
GGCCGAGTTGATGTAGATCGTCTCGTTATAGACCTGCACCAGTTTTAGGCCGGCGTTGGGGATGGCGAAGTCGTTCAGCTCCGCCACCACCGCCTGGATGGCCTCCATGGTCTCGATCACGTTGGCGCCGGTTTCCCGCTTCACGTTGAAGGCCAAGGACGGCTCGCCCAGGCGCCGGATGGTCGAGACGGGTTCCCGATAGTTGAACGCCACCTCGGCGATGTCGCCCACGGTCACTCGGCCCAAGCGGCCGCTGGTGGGGTCTTCCCCGGTGCGCAGGACCACGTCGCGCACGGCGCCGATGGAATTGAGTTCGGCCTCCGTGCGTACCACATAGCGGCGCTTGCCCTCGTCCACGTTGCCGGCGCTGATTGAGGCGTTGGCCTGGCGCAGGGCATCCACCACCTGGCTGACGGTGAGTCCATAGCGGGCCAGCAGGGTGGGGTCGATGGAGACTTGCAGTTCCAAGCTGCTGCCGCCATAGACGTTGACCTCGCCCACGCCGGCCACCCGCTCGATACGATCCTTGATCACGTCCTCGGCGAAATCGCCGTATTCGTGGATCGGCCTGTCATTGCCCGGCTGGCGGTTGATGATGAACCAGGCAATGGCGGAATCCTCCGCCCCCGCGGCCCGCAGGCGCGGCTCGTCGGCTTCTTCGGGATAGCCCTGCACCCGGTCCAGGCGGTTGGACACCAAAAGCAGGGCCCGGTCCATGTTGGTGCCCACGTCGAACTCAAGGGAAACCCGGGCCTGGCCCTGCTCGGACTCGCTGGTCATGGCGGCCAGGCCGCTCAGGCCGCGCAGGACTTCTTCCTGCTGATTGGTGATTTCCCGCTCGATTTCCGCCGGTGCCGCGCTGGGCCAGGAGGTGGTGATGGTGATGATCGGCCGGTTCACGTCCGGCGCCAGTTGGATGGGGATGACCTGCAGGGCCACGATACCGAACATGACCACCATCAAGACCGCGGCGATCACCGCCACGGGACGGTCGATGGAGGTCTTGATCAGGTTCATCAGGACGCTCCGCCGATGCGCACCTTCGCCCCGGGCTGCAGGCGTTCATTGCCCCGCACCACCACGGATTCTCCTTCCTCGACGCCCTTCAGCACCTCGACCCGGCTGCCCAATGGCTCGCCGATCTGGATCTCCCGGGCCTGGGCGTTGCCGTCGTCCACCACGTAGACGATATCCTTGCCTTGCCGTTTGATGATCGCGTCCTTGTGAACGGACACCACCTGGCGGCCGGCGCCGATGGGCACTTGTACGGTGACTGACTGCTGGTCGGCCAAAAGTCCCATGTCCCCGTCGAACTGGGGCACCAGGCGGACCGTACGCGTACGGGTGAGGGGGTTTTCCGCCGGCAGAACCGCCCGCACGGCGGCGCTGTGCTGGGATCCATTGTCCAGGGCGAACTGGATTCGGGCGCCGGGCGTCAGGGCGGACAGGCGGTGGGACGGGATTTCCACCTCCACCTCCAGGTCATGATCGGCGATCAGATAGACCAGCGGGGCGCCCACCTGTACATAAGCGCCGGCCTCGGACAGGCGCCGGGTGACCACCCCGTCATAGGGCGCGCGCACCTTGGTATAGCCCAGGTGCAAGTCTTCCATGCGCAACTGGGCCCGGGCGCTGGCTACCGCCGCCTCGGCTTTGGTCACCTCGGCCTCGGCCACCGCGACGCCCTGTTTGCTGTCGTCATAGCGGGCTTGGGAGAAGGCGCTGGACTTTTTCAGCGCTTCCAAGCGGTGCAACTCCTGCCGGGCCAGGATCATCTGGGCCTGCTGGGTCACCAATTCGGCCTCGGCCTCGGCCAGGCGCCCGGCCGCCAGGTCCCGTTCGGCCTGATGGCTGGCCTCATTGATGATGGCGATGATTTGATCCCGCTCGACCCGGTCGCCCACGTCTATCCGGTAGGCTTCAATGGGGCCGGCGATACGGGCTGCCACGTCGCCGGCTTGGCGCGCCACCAGCCTGCCGAGCACCGGAACGGTTTGGGAGAGGGATTCGTTCTTGGCCAGGTCCACCCGCACCAAAGAGGCGTCCTGCGCCTGCGCCGGCGTGCCTAACAGGCCATGGACCACCGCCAGAGCCGCGAAGGCCATCACGGTCAAAATAGGCGCGGCGCGCAAGGTTTTGCGTGACAGGGCGTGATCCATTAACCTACTCATCGTTGACGTCACCGGCGCGAAAAAACCGATCTAAATAAATCCGAGCTGCGATCCATGAAACATCGGCCCACATCACATCAAATGATCTTTGGCGGCGGCAATGTCCACCGCAAAAAAAAGATGCTAATATAGATGAAAATTTGCACCTACTTTGCGCGAATGTCAATGCTGGATTGAGCCATCACACGGCACCGTGACCGCAAAGGCGGGATTTTTCTGGAGCGGGCAGTCAAAAATGCGGTCGAAAATGAAGCGGATTGGCCGGGTTGGAATGACCGGGTTGGATTGGCCAGGTTGGAATGGCCGGGTTGGAATGGCCGGGTTGGAATGGCCAGTCAGGCCGATCTTGAGGAGAATGGGGTATGACCACCTTTTTATATAGCCACCCGGCCTGTTCCGATCATGATCCGGGCAGCTATCATCCAGAAAACCCCGGCCGTTTGGCGGCGATCCAAGAGGCGCTGGATCATCCGGACTTCGAAAACCTGGTGCGGCACGAGGCGCCCCAGGCCACGGTGGCGCAAATCGCCCGGGTCCATCCGCAAAGTTACGTGGAAGCCATTTTGGCGGCCGTTCCAAAGCAGGGGCGGGCCAGTATCGACGCGGACACCATTTTGTCTCCCGGCTCGGGCGAGGCCGCCTTGCGGGCCGCCGGCGCCTTGGTCGCCGCCGTGGACGCGGTGGCCGGCGGCCAGGCCGACAACGCCTTTTGCGCCGTGCGGCCGCCCGGCCACCATGCCGAGCCCCAGCATGCCATGGGATTTTGCCTCTTCAACAGCGTGGCCGTCGGCGCCCTTCAGGCCCGGGCCGAGCATGGTTTGCAGCGGGTCGCCGTGTTTGACTTCGACGTGCACCACGGCAACGGCACGCAGGCGAGTTTTTGGGCCGATCGGGATTTGTGTTACGCCTCAACCCACCAATCGCCCTTGTATCCGGGCACGGGCGCCGCGTCGGAGCGGGGCGTCAACGGCAACATCGTCAACGTGCCCTTGCCCTCGGGCGCCGGTTCGCTGGCGTTCCGCGAGGCGGTGGAGAATACGGTCGTGCCGGCTTTGCGCCGTTTCGCGCCGGATATGATCCTGTTGTCGGCGGGTTTTGACGCCCACGCGGACGACCCCTTGGCCGGTTTGGCCATTCAGGACGAGGATTATTTTTGGGTCACGGAGAAAATGGTGGCCCTTGCCCAAGAACTTTGCGACGGGCGCCTTGTTTCTGCCTTGGAAGGCGGTTATGACCCTGCAGCCCTGGGGCGCAGTGTTGCCGCCCATGTCAGGGCCCTGATGGCGGCTTAGAATGATTAACTGACTTGGCCGGGGGACGATCCCCTTTTTGGCAAAACGGGTGGATACGGTGGAAAAACAGCAAAATGCCATAGAGGCCATGAGCTTCGAGGAGGCTCTCGAGGAGTTGAAGGAGATTGTTTCCCGCTTGGAATCGGGCCAGGGCAAATTGGACACGGCCATCCAGGCCTATGAACGGGGGGCGGCGCTGAAGCGCCATTGCGAACTCAAACTGCGTGAGGCCCAGGCCAAGATCGAAAAGATCTCCCTGTCGCCCGACGGCACGGCAGCGGTCAAGCCGCTAGATGTGGACTCTTGAGGGTGCGGGCCGCGGAGGCGCTTTGTAAGGCTTTGATAGGGTAAAGGTGGGGAGGCATATTTGACAGACCTGGCGCAAGCAATGGCCCATTGCGGCGAAGCCGTGACGGACGCGTTGGATCACCTGTTGCCGCCGGTTTCCGGCCCGCGCGGGCTGGTGCTGGAGGCCATGCGCTACTCGGCCCTTTCCGGCGGCAAGCGCCTGCGTCCCTTTTTGCTGATCCAATCGGCCGGCCTTTTCGACGTGCCCCCCGACCGGGCCCTGCGCGCCGGCTGCGCCCTGGAGATGATCCACTGTTACAGC
>JANQKX010000363.1 GCA_028280915.1 Kiloniellaceae bacterium | reverse complement strand
GAGTGCCATTGGCTGGTGATCGCCCTGGCGACAAGCCGCTTCCGCGCGCCGGGGCCGTTCCAGTCGGCGGCCGAGGAGGTCTTGGCCGAGCTGCGCGCTTGCCCGCCCGCGTCAGGTTTCGAGCGGGTGGAAATTCCCGGCGAGCGGGAACGGGCCCATCGAGACGCCTCGAAAGGCATGCTGGCCCTTCCCCAAGCTACTTGGCGGCAGATCCAGGATCTGGCCGGAAGCCTGCAATAGCGGAAGCGCCTCAGTCGTTTTCCTGGTGCGCCGAGGGAGTCGCCCGGACCGAACTGGCATAACGTTCGGAGGTTTCGTAGTAGGCATCGAAGCCGATGCGCCGGCGCAATTCGGCAAAGTCCATGAGCCGGCTGCGGGGCCGGCCCTCGGCCATTTCCTGAAGGGTTTCCACCATGGCCCGCATGGCCGCGGACAACAAGCTTACGGGGTAGGCTGCCAAGCGATAGCCGATGTCCGCCAGCGCCTCGGGGGACAGATCGGGGGTTTGGCCCCCTTCAATGATGTTGGCCAGGTTGGGCAGGCGGGTGGCGGCGCAAATCTCGCGCATTTCCTGTTCGCTGCGGGGGGCTTCCACGAAAATGATATCGGCCCCCAGGTCCTCGAATTTGCGGGCCCGGATCAAGGCCTCGGCCAGGCCGTGTTCGTGGCGCGCGTCGGTACGGGCCAGAATGAGGGTATCGGCCCCAGCGTCACGGGTATCCACGGCCGCCTTAATCCGGTCGTAGGCTTCGTCCCGCTGCACCACGGCCTTGCCCGGCGTGTGGCCGCAGCGCTTGGGCGCCACCTGATCCTCGATCATCACCGCGGCACAGCCCGCCGACCCCAGGCCTTGCACCGTGCGCCGCACGTTCATGGCATTGCCGTAGCCCTCGTCCCCATCCCCGAGGACGGGAATGGAAACGGCGGCGGCAATGTTGCGGGCGTGGTCGACCACCTCGCCGTAACTCATCAGGCCCAGGTCCGGCGCGCCGATGCGGCTGGCCGAGGCGCCAAAGCCGGTCATGAAGGTGAGTTCGAAGCCGGCCTGCTCGATCAGCTTGGCGGAAAGCGCGTCAAAGGCGCAGGGCATGACATGCAGGCGGTCTTGCGCCAGCAGGGTTCGCAAAGAGTCAGCGGGAGAAGGCATGGTCGTCACAGTTTAAAGGGAATAAAGAGGGCCAGATCCGGGATAAGATACAAGAGCGCGGCACCGAGCAACATCAGCAGCAAAAAGGGCACCGCGCCCATTGCCACGTCCCCAAGGGAGGCGCGGGAAACAGACTGTATCACATAAAGGTTCAGGCCCACCGGCGGCGTGATCAAGGCGGCTTCCACCATCAGGACCATGAAGATGCCGAACCAGATGGGATCGAAGCCCAGGCCCAGGGCGGCGGGCAGGAGCACCGGCGTCATGATCAAGACCATGGAGAGGGCTTCCAACACCAGCCCCATGACGATCAGGATCAAGGCGATCAGCACCACGAAGGCGATGGGGTTGGACACGGCCTCGGTGATAAAACCGCTGATGTCCTGGGGGATTCGGTAGAGGGTGATGGCCTTGCCAAAGACCTTGGCGCCCGCGACGATCAAGAGAATGGCCGCCGTGGTAGCCATGGCTTCCTTGGCCGCTTCGCAAAAGGAACGCCAGGTCAGGGTGCGCAGGATCACCGCCGTGATCACCACCGCAGCCGCGAAGCCGATGGCCGCCGCCTCGGTCGGGGTGAAGGCGCCGCTATAGATACCGGCGACCACCAATACCGCCAAGGCCAGGGACGGCAAGGCCCGAAAGGTGGCGCGCGCCCGCGTCGGCCAATCGGCCTTTTGCGAACGGCCCATGCCCTTGATCGCGGCGTAGGTCATGGCGTAACCGGCAAAAAAGAACAAAAGCAACACCCCCGGCCCGATCCCGGCCAGGAACAACGCGCTGACCGATTCCTCCGTCACGAAGCCGTAGACGATCATGGGAATGGAGGGCGGGATCAAGATGCCCAGGGTACCGCCCGCCGCCAAGAGGCCGTAGACAAAGCGCTTTTCGTAGCCCCGGCGCAGCATCTCCGGGATCGCGACGGTCCCGATGGTGGCGGCGGTGGCCACGGACGAGCCCGAAATGGCGGCGAAAAGGCCGCAGGATATCACCGTGGCCACCGCCAAGCCGCCGGGCCAATGGCCCACCCAAGCCTGCACCGCGCCATAAAGGTCATGTCCCACCCCGCCCTTGAGCAGCACGTTGGACATGAGCAGGAACAAGGGCACCGACAGCAGAATAAAACCATCCAGGGTGGACAAGATGGCCTGGGGTGCCATGAGCGGCGAAAAGCCGCCCAGGATCAGCATGCCCAGGCCCAGCCCGCCCAAGGCAAAAGCCACCGGCACCCCGGCCAAGAGCAGGACAAAAAGGGCCAGCAGGATCAACAGCACGGTCATGTGTCGTGCGCTTCCGCCGGGGCGATCTTCCCGCGCAGGGCCCGGACCATCTCCATGACGGCCTGAACCAAGAGCACGGCAAAGCCGAAGGGCACCGCCAGTTCCACAATCCAAACCGGCAGGTCCAGTAGGGAGCCGGTAGTGCGTCCGCGCTGAAAGCTGTCAAAAAAGATCGACCAGCCATAAACCACCACCACCGCCGAAAAGGCGGCCACCGCCGCCATGGCGAGGGACTCGGCTGCCAGGCGCGCCCGTTTGGGCAGGCGGGCGACCACCGCGGTGATGCGGATATGACGGCGCTGCCGCAGGCACCAGGGTGCCGCGATCAGCGTGCCCCAGATCAGGCAGACTTGGCTCAACTCGGCGGCCCAGATGGTGGGGCGGACGAAAAAGTAGCGGGCGATCACCTCGTAGCTCAACATGACCCCCGCGGCCACGAAGAGGCAGGCCGCCAGCCAGGCCAATCCCGTAACCCCTTTGGAAAACACGGACATGGCGTGGCCCCGATCGGTGAAAGCCGGCGGCCAAACCCCGCATGCGCGGCCCGGCCGAGCGGAAGTTACTGATACTGCTCCATGGCGGATAGGAGTTGAGCGCCCAGATCGCCGGCTTTTTCCCGATAGGCGTCATAGACCGGTCCGGAAGCGGCTTTCCAGGCGTCGATCTCCGCCGCGCTGGGCTCGTAAACGGTCATGCCGTTTTCCTCAGCCAAGGCATAGGCCTCCGCCTCGATCCGCGAGATCTCGTCGCGCACCACGATCTCGGCTTTTTCGGCGGCGTCCTGAATGATCCGCCTGTGTTCGTCGGACAAGCTCTCCCACCAGTCGGTGTTGACCACGACGACAAACTCAACATCGGCGTGATTGGTCACGGTGACCGTATCCATCACCTCCCACAGCTTGCGGGCCTTGACGCCGGAGATGCCGGTCATGCCGATGTCCACGGTGCCGCGCTGGTAGGCGAGATACTGCTCGGACGCGGAAATCAAGGTGGGCACCCCACCCGCCGCGGTAACAAAATCCCCCATGGTCCGGCCGAAGACCCGGGTCTTTTTGCCCTCCAAATCAGCGGGGGTTTTCACCGGCGCGCCCTTGGAAAGCAGGATGGCGCCGCCATAGGCCTGCCACCACAGGACGGTCGATCCCGTATCCGCGATGGCCTCGTCGATCAAACGCCGCACCTCGCTGCCCGGCGCCGTCGCCTGGCGCACCTTTTCCTCGGAGTTCAGCAAAAAAGGCATATAGATGACATCGACCGCCGGGATGTCGCCCGCGTAGCGGGTGAGCGAGGCCACGCCCATTTCGATCACGCCCGAGCCCACGGCGGCCGGAATCTCCTTGTCCTTGTAAAGCTGGGCGCTGTCATAGATCTCAACCGCGATGTCCCCGTTGGCGTTCTTTTCCACTTCCTCCTTAAAGAACAGGAGATTTTGGCCCAGGTGGCTGGTCAAGGGCAGTTGCAATGAAATCCGCGCGGTCACCTCGGCAGCCGCGGCGGGCAGCGCCCAGCTCAGTGTCCAAAACGCGGCCGCAAGCAAGGTCGTGACTTTCATTTTTTTCCTACCTGAAAGAAGAAGCTCGATCATGGTCCAGGCTTATGGTCGCTCGCCACGTAGCTGTCAATCGGGGCTGTCAATCGTGGCTGTCAATTGGTTGCACGGTGACCTTGCGGCAGTTTATACCAAGATCCATGGCACTTGATTTGGCATACCGTGCGTCTGGGGAAGGTCGTGACACCGCCGCCCATCCGCCGATTGTGATCCTGCACGGCCTATTTGGCTCGGCCCGGAACTGGACCTCGGTCGCCAAGGACCTGGCCCAAACATGGGACGTCTATGCGGTCGACCTGCGCAACCACGGCGAGTCACCGTGGAGCGCGCAGATGGACTACCCCGCCATGGCGGGCGATATCATCCGGTTTTTGGATTCCCAAGGGCTGGATCGGGCCCACGTGATCGGCCATAGCATGGGCGGCAAGACGGCCATGGTCGCCGCCCTTACCCATCCAAATCGCTTGGCCTCGCTCACGGTGGTGGACATTGCCCCGATCCCTTACGAGAGCGGCATGAGCGCTTTTGTGACGGCCATGCAATCGGTTCCCTTGGCCGATGTGAAACGCCGCGCCAATGTGGAGGCCCAGCTGGCACCGGTGGTGCCCGATCCCGGCGTGCGGGCTTTCCTGACCCAGAACCTGGTCACCAAGGACGGCGCCTTGCACTGGCGGCTCAATCTAGACGCTCTTGCCGACCAAATGACCAGCATCAACGGCTTTCCGGAAGCCGTGCTGGACCGCAGCTATGATGGTCCCACCCTTTTTCTCGCCGGCGGGGCATCGGACTATGTCCGCGCCGGGCAGCATGCCTTGATTCACCGGCTGTTTCCCAAGTCACAGATCGAGATTGTGGCCGGGGCGGGCCACTGGGTGCATGCCGAGGATAAGCAAAGCTTCCTCAGCCACGTTCAAGCCTTCCTGAACCGGGCCTAACAGGCCGCTCAAGAGAGTTCGGGCCGGTCAGGCCACCGCGCGGGACAGGGCACACTGCGACCAAAGGTCGCTCAAGGCCTTGATGAGCCGATCGATGTCATCACCATTGTGCAAGGGGCCCGGCGTGATGCGCAGGCGTTCCGTGCCCCGCGGCACGGTGGGATAGTTGATGGGCTGGACGTAGATGCCGTAGTCGTCCAGCAAGATATCGCTCAACACCTTACACTTTACCGGGTCGCCCACCATCACCGGGATGATGTGGCTGGGATTAGGCTTGTGGGGAATGCCCACCTTGTCCAAGCGCCGGCGGACCTCGGCGACGGCCCGGCGCTGCTGCTCCCGTTCCTGATCGCTGGTCTTCAGGTGCTTGACCGCGACCCGGGCCCCGGCGGCCACGGCCGGCGGCAGCGCGGTGGTGAAGATGAATCCGCTGGCAAAGGAGCGCACGAAGTCACACAAGGCGGCCGAAGCGGCGATATACCCGCCGATCACCCCATAGGCCTTGGCCAGCGTGCCCTCGATAACCGTCAGGCGGTCCATCAGGCCCTCGCGCTCCGCAATGCCGCCGCCCCGGGGGCCGTACATGCCCACCGCATGGACTTCGTCCAGATAGGTCATGGCGCCATGCTTGTCGGCCACGTCACAGATTTCAGCGATGGGGGCGATATCCCCGTCCATGGAATAGACGCTTTCAAAAGCCACCAGCTTAGGCCGATCCTTGTCGATGGCCGCCAATTGCCGGTCCAGATCCTCAACGTCATTATGTTTGAAAATACACTTTTCCGCCCGGGAGTGGCGAATACCCTCGATCATGGAGGCATGGTTCAACTCATCGGACAGCACCACACAGCCGGGCAGCATCTTGGCCAGGGTTCCCAAACTGGCGAAGTTGGACACATAGCCGGAGGTGAACAGCAGGGCGGCTTCCTTGTGGTGCAGATCCGCCAACTCCCGCTCCAGCAGCACGTGGTAGTGGTTGGTGCCGGAGATATTGCGGGTCCCGCCGGCCCCGGCGCCGCAAGACCGCAAGGCCTCGGTCATGGCGCCGAGCACAGCCTGGTTCTGGCCCATGCCCAGATAGTCGTTGGAGCACCATACGGTCACATCCCGGGTTTCGTCGCCCAGGTACTGCCTCGCGTTGGGAAAGCGGCCGGCGCGCCGTTCCAGCTCGGCAAAAATGCGATAGTTGCCTTCCTCCTGCAAAGCTTGCAGGCGGGATTTAAAGAAGGCCTCGTAGTCCATAGTGGTTCCTCCTGAGAACCGGCATTTCCATCCGCGGCACAGGAACTGAAGACCGGTCCCCGGCACAAGGCAGCATCCTAGCCAGTTTTTGGCTTTTTGAACATTGACCTTGATCAAGTCCAATCACAAAAGCGCGGCGCCATCAAGTCGCGGATCCGGAAAAACCCGGATTTTGATCACCGGCCCCGCCCCCCAAACAGCCTTGCCTTCGGCCCAGGGGTTCCATAGTCTCATTACTATAGATTGTTCATAAAACCGAGAAGTTCATTTGAAATATACGCTTCAGCTTCGGTTTTTCAATGCGCCCCGGGCAGACGCTTCCTATCGAAGCCTGGCGCCGTCACAGCCTTCCATTTGTCCAGGGTTCAGGATTAGTGTTGGTGGTCTTTTTTGTACGGCTTTGCCGCGCGATCCTTGACGGGCCCTTAAGGACGGTGGTGCGGTGAAAAGCGGTATCGGAGGGGAGAAGATGATGTGGTTTGGTCACAAGCTGACAGCTGGCGGGTCTGCCCCACGATTGACCGTCTCCCTGCTCTGCCTGGCCTTGCTGGCGGCTTGCGCTCAAAACCCGCCGCGTAACGGCGTCCCTGTCGCCTATATGGACGAGGCGACGCCGGTCGGTTTCAAGAATGTGCGGGTCTGGGGGGACCACAACGACGCCGAAAAGGTCAAGGCCTTGATGCTGAGGCGCGCCGACCGCCTCAAGGACCGCTACGGGGAGGCGGCCGAGGCGGGGCAAACACCCCGACTGAAGTTTCTCGCCCTTTCCGGCGGCGGCCAGTATGGCGCCTTTTCCGCCGGCATCCTGACGGCTTGGTCCGAGACGGGGCAGCGCCCCATGTTCGACGGCGTCACCGGGATCAGCACCGGCGCCATCATCGCGCCCTTTGCCTTTCTGGGGCCGGACTACGATCCCGTACTTGAGGAGGTCTATACCACCTTATCGACCGAGGACGTGGCGGAGAGCACGGTTTTTTCCGGCTTGCTCGCCGGCAGCGCCTTGGCCGATACCGCCCCCCTGGCCGAAAAGATCGCGCACTACATCACACCGGAAGTGCTCGACAAAATCGGCGATGAGTATCGCAAGGGCCGGGTGCTTTATGTGGGCACGACCAATATCGACGTGGGACGTTCGGTCATGTGGGACATGGGACAGATCGCGGCCTCGAAACAGCCCGGGTCGTTAAAGCTCTTTCGCGACATCATCCTGGCATCGGCTGCCATTCCCATCGCCTTCCCGCCGGTGTTCTTCGCCGTCGAAGCCAATGGGCGCATTTACGAGGAAATGCACGTGGACGGCGGGGTCACCTCCCAGGTCAACATCCTGTCGCCGCAGATCCCCTACTATCTGATGGACGAATTGATCGGCTTCCACATCAATCGGGAGCTCTATGTCATTGTCAACGGGCCCATCATACCGCCGCCCGCCGTCGTGGAGCCGCGGTTTTACGAAATCGGCAGCGCCTCCCTCAACACCCTTTGGTACGCCCAAACGGTGGGTGATCTCTATAAGATCCACGCCATCGCCGAGCGGGATTCGGTCGGGGTCCGCTATACCTGGATTCCAAAAAGCTTCGAGGCGGAGCCGCTGGAGCAATTCGATCCGGCCTTCATGTCCGCGCTTTTTGCCGAAGGGCAGAAGCTGCTGAAGAACGACACGCTCTGGCATGAGTTTCCGCCGGACTACACCGCCGAAACAACCCCGTTGGAGGAGATCGAAACCCCCAAGGAATAGGATCGGGCCCGTCGGCATTCAGGAGAACAAAAACGGAAACACATTTTGATGTAAGTCAATCAAAGGACAACCCGGGCCCTTTTGGCCCAACTCTCAACGGACCGGGACACATCGGAAAAATCCCTTCGAATGATCTGTGTCAAAGCGCTCATCCGATGATCAGGACAAGGTGAAGATCCGCATGTCCCAATCAAACTGGGGAGGCACCGTCGGCGATGTTGGAGATACCCCTCGAAAAAGTCTGTTACCTGGTCGCCAAGGCTCATCAATTCGACGCCAAGGTGGAGCCGGTCGAGCCCGATCCGGGCTCCAATCCTTCCGACGATCACATGCTCGAGGTCTTGGCGGACTATCCGGACGACCCGGTGGATGAGGAGATCAAGGCCTTCATCGACGGCCTGAACGTGGACGAACGCACCGATCTGGTGGCCCTCATGTGGCTGGGGCGCGAGGGATTGTCCGCCGATGATTGGCAAGAAGTGCGGACCCAGGCCTATCAAGCCCGCAACGACCACACCGCCGAATACGTCATGGGCACGCCGCTGCTGGCCGATTACCTGCAAGAAGGCCTGGCCGCCTTGGGCTTGAGCTGCGAAGACGAATAACAGTCCAACCGGTTAGAGACCGGGCAGAAGACACTCAGCCGCGCCGGATGGCGTCGATATGACCCGCAAAGGCGGGATCTTGCATGAGGGCCTTGCAGCGCTCGAAGCGTTCCGTGGCATAGGCCCAAAAATCCTCCACCGGATTGCCGTCCGCATGCTGGA
>JANQKX010000354.1 GCA_028280915.1 Kiloniellaceae bacterium | reverse complement strand
CTCTTGGTCCAGAATCTACGTCGGAGGACGGTAACTTAGCGGCCAAGGCGGATCGAGCGGTGGCAAGGGACGAACAATCAGGCGACACCTTTGAGAGGGACAATCCGGGTGAGAGCGGCACGCTTGTGAGTGGCACTCCGGGGGGCGCCAAGGGGCTGTCCGTCCGCACCGCCTTGGTGGTGCTCAGCCTGCTGTTCATGGTTTTGGCCGGGCTTTTGGTCACCTATCGCTGGAGCGAGCGGTATTTTTTGTCCGAGGTTGCCGAGCAAGGCCGGGATTCCCTGAACCTCTACGCGGAAAACATCCACGGCTGGCTCAACCGCTACCGCTCCTTGCCCCGCATCTATGCGGAAAACCCCTTTGTGTTCGATCTCCTGCGCTATCCCACCAGCCGGAGCCTGACCGAGGCGGTGAACGACTATCTCACCGAATGGAATCTGGCGACCGGGGCGGCCGACACCTATTTGATGAGCCGCAGCGGCTCTACGGTTGCGGCCTCCAACTGGGATCAGGAGGCGACCTTCGTTGGGCAAAATTTTGCCTACCGCCCCTACTTCACCCAGGCCCTGGAAGGCCGGCTCGGCCGGTTTTTTGCCTTGGGCACCACCTCGAACAAACGGGGATATTATTTTTCCTACCCCGTGTGGTCCGAGGCGGGAGTGCTGGGCATTACCGTGGTCAAGGTCGGCGTGGGGGAGATCGAACAAAAACTGGAGGCCAGCCCCCACCCCATCTTTGTGACCGATCCAAACGGTGTGATCCTGTTGGCCGGAAACCCGGACTGGCGCCTGAAGCTGCTAACGCCCTTGGATACCCTGGCGCGGGAAGATATCTCGCAAACACGGCAATTCGATCTGGCGCGCCTGTCGAGCCTGGGGCCTTTCGGTGCCCAGTTGGAAGGAGGCGGCGATCGCCTGGTTACCATCCCCTCCGCTGCGGGCCAGGCCGCCCAGGAGATGCTGCACCTTTCCTTGCCCATGGCCAACGAGGATTGGACCCTGAATATCCTGGTCGACACCACTTTCGCCCGCAACCAGATGCTCACCACCGTGCTCCTGGTCGGCTCGCTTTTTCTCGGGATCGGCCTGATCGTCGCCTTGGTCTGGCAAAGGCGCCACCGCTTGGTGGAGCTTCTGCGGGAGCGGGAGCGGGCGCAGGCCACTTTGGAAAAGACCGTTGACGAGCGCACCGCCGATCTGAGGGCCAGCAATTTGCAGCTGGCGGACGAAGTCAACGAACGGCGTTTGGCCGAGGAAGAACTGCAGCGCACGCAGCACGAACTGGTCCAGGCGGGCAAGCTGGCCGCCCTGGGCCAGATGTCGGCCGCGCTCAGCCATGAATTCAACCAGCCCCTGGCGGCGATTCGAACCTATGCGGAAAACGCGGGCCTTTTGTTCGACCGGGGACGGGATGGCGACGCCCAGGAAAACATCCGCCATATCGTGTCCCTAACGGAGCGCATGGCCGACCTGTCGAAACACCTATCCAGTTTCGCGCGCAAGCCCCAGGACCAAATCAGGCCTGTGTCCCTTAATTCGGCGCTTGACGAAAGCCTGCGTTTGCTCAAGGGACGATTGGAAGCGGCCGGTCTGCGACCGGAGATCAACGCCCCCGAGTCGGCCCTTTGGGTGCAAGGGGGCCATATCCGTTTGCAGCAGGTCATCATCAATCTGATCACCAATGCCTTGGACGCCATGAAAGGGGTGGATCATCCCCGCTTGCTGATCGGCCTTGCCAAAGACAAGGACCATGTCCTGCTCAGCATCGAAGACAACGGCCATGGCCTTTGTGAAGAGTCCCGCGAAAAAATCTTTGATCCCTTTTTCACCACCAAGGAGGTTGGCAAGGGCTTGGGCCTGGGACTTTCCATTTCCTTTAACATTATCAAGGATTTCGGCGGCTCGATCACGGCCCGTAACGGCGCCGCGGGCGGGGCGGAATTCACCATCACCCTAAAGGCCGCGGAACCCGTGCCGGCCAAAGGGGCCAGGGGAGAGGCCGCGGAATGAATCGGGGCTCCGTCATTTTGGTGGACGACGAGGAAGATATCCGCCGCGCCATCCAGCAGAATCTGGAGCTTGAGTCCTTTGAGGTGGAGTGCTTCGCCCGCGCGGACCGGGCCGTGGAGCGGATCAACCCGGATTATCCCGGGGTCTTGGTCAGCGACATCAAAATGCCCCAGAAAGACGGCTTGACCCTGTTGCGGGAGGTGCACGAGATCGATCCGGAGCTTCCGGTGATCCTCATCACCGGCCATGGGGATGTGCCCTTGGCGGTGAAGGCCATGCAGGCCGGAGCCTATGATTTTCTGGAAAAACCCTTCCCGCCCAGCCGCCTGTTGGACGCCTTGGTGCGGGCGTCGGAAAAACGCCGTTTGACCTTGGAAAACCGCGAGCTGCGATCCAAGCTGGGTCAGCGGGATGCGGTGGAATCCCTTTTGGTGGGCCGCTCCCAGGCCATGGTGGACCTGCGCCAGCGTCTGCGCAGCATCGCCGCCACCGATGCGGACGTGCTGATCCTGGGCGAAACCGGCACGGGCAAGGAACTGGCGGCCCGGGCCCTGCACCAGCTGTCGAGCCGCCGCGAAAAGCCCTTCGTGGCGCTCAATCTGGCCGCCTTGCCCCTGGATACCATCGAAAGTGAGCTCTTCGGTCATGAGGCGGGGGCCTTCGCTCATGCTCATCGGGCCCGGGTCGGCAAGTTCGAGCATGCCCGGGGCGGGGTTTTGCTGCTGGATGAGATCGGCGCCGCGCCCTTGGCTCTGCAGGCGAAACTGCTGCGGGCCATCGAGGAACGGGTGATCGAGCGTTTGGGCTCCAACGAACGTCTGCCCTTGGACGTGCGATTTATCGCCTCCAGCAAGGAAGACCTGGCTCTGGCGGTGCAAGACGGCCGGTTTCGCGACGACCTGTATTATCGTCTCAACGTGGTCACCGTGACCATGCCACCCATGAGCCAGCGCATGGACGACGCGCCGCGCTTGTTCCAGCATCTGGCCAATCAGGCCGCCCTGCGTTATCGGCGGGAATTGCCCGAGCTGACCACCGACGTTCTATCCTTGGTGGCCGGCCGGGAGTGGCCCGGAAACGTGCGGGAAATCCGCAATGCCGCCGACCGCTATGTGCTCGGTCTGGGTCTGGATGAAGCGACCCCGGTTCACCAGGTCTCCAGCCTTGGCGATCAGGTTAACGCCTTCGAGAAAAACGCCATCGCCGCCGCCCTCGTGGCCCACAAAGGGAACCTGACGGCCACCTATCAGGCCCTGGGACTGTCCCGCAAGACGCTCTATGAGAAGATGCAAAAACACGGTTTGCGCCGGGAGGACTTCACTGGCCTGGTGTAGCCGCTTACCCAACCCTCCAAGAGCGCGCCCCACGGTGTGGAGCGTCCCGGCAATGTGTCGAAGTTGACCCATAAATTTTCCTACTTTGGGTTATCCTCGACACACTGCATAAAAAAAGGCGAAAATTTGGCAAAAATGTGGGCGTTGGCCTGTTGTTCGCGGGCCTGGTGGCATGTTTCAAATCGGTAAGGCTCCGCGGCGGCGATGATATCGCGCTTGGTCGGGCCATACGAATCATTAACGGGCCATCTTGGGCCCAGCACCGGAGGAAACGCTGATGATACTTCGCACACTAATGGCGACGGCCGCTATCTTTACCTTGACCTTGGGCACGGCCCAAGCGTCGGATGCTTGCCAGGACGGCGAGATCGTCATCAAATTCAGCCACGTCACCAACACCGACAAGCACCCCAAGGGCATCGCCGCCTCCTTGCTGGAGCAGCGGGTCAACGAGGAGATGCAGGGCGTGGCCTGCATGGAAGTCTTCCCCAGCTCCCAGCTCTATAACGACGATCAGGTGCTGGAAGCCATGCTGGCGGGTGACGTGCAGATGGCCGCACCCTCGTTGTCAAAGTTTGAAAAATTCACCAAAAAGTTCCGTCTCTTCGACCTGCCCTTCCTGTTCGACGACATTGACGCCGTGGACCGCTTTCAGAATTCCGAGGACGGTCAAAACATGAAAGACGCCATGAAGCGCCGCGGTTTGCAGGGCCTTGCTTTTTGGCACAACGGCATGAAGCAGCTGTCCGCCGGCCAGCCCCTGCTGGAGCCGTCGCACGCCGAAGGCCTGAAGTTCCGGGTTCAACCCTCCGACGTCTTGGTCGCTCAGATGGAAGCGCTCGGCGCCAATCCGCAAAAGATGGCCTTTTCGGAAGTCTACGGCGCCTTGCAGACCGGCGTGGTGGATGGTCAGGAAAACACCTGGTCCAACATCTATGGTCAGAAGTTCTTTGAGGTGCAGGACGGCATCACGGAGTCCAATCACGGGCTGATCGACTACCTGGTGGTGACCTCCACCGAATGGTGGGACGGCTTGCCCGATGACGTGCGCACTCAGTTGGCTACCATCATCGACGAGGTTTCGGCCACCCGCAACGCGGAATCGACCCGGGTCAATGAAGAGGCCAAGGCGGCGGTGATTGAGGCCGGCGGCACGGTGCGGACCCTGACCCCGGAACAGCGGGCCCTGTGGGTCGAGGCCATGAAGCCCGTGTGGTCGCAGTTTGAAGACGACATCGGCACCGACCTGATCGAATCTGCCCAATCGGCCAACGCCTCTAACTAAAAAAACAAAAATGTGCGCCAGCCCCTTCCCGGGGGCTGGCAGCACGGCGTTTTGGACGGCTTGTAACCTTTGGGAGGGGGACCATGCAGTACAAAGCCAAGTCCGGGTTTTCCCAGTTTATCAACACCATTGAGGAAACCCTTATCGCCCTTTTTCTCGGCGCCATGACGATCATCACCTTTGCCAACGTGGTGGCCCGTTATGTGTTCAACGCCAATATTCTCTGGGCTCTGGAAACCACGGTGTTCCTGTTCGCCTGGCTGGTTCTGATCGGCGCTTCTTATTGCGTGAAAACCCGCAGCCATTTGGGGGTGGACGTGATCCTGCAAATGGTCTCGCCGGGCTTGCGCCGTATTCTGGCGATCATCGCCGTGGCGGCCTGTTTGGCCTTTAGCGTGCTCTTGCTGATCGGTTCCTGGAACTATTGGGCGCCCTTTGCCGCCCTGCCCATGCTCGACGGCACCCTGAAGGACCAAGCGTGGTACGAGGTCAACGACATCCCCATGATTGGCTTTCTGCGTTTTCTGGAGGATTCCATCAACCAAGGCGAGGCCTACGAGAAGATCCCGCGCCTCATTCCCTACGCCGCCCTGCCCATCGGCATGGCCCTTCTGACCTATCGCTTCATACAGCTTGCCTGGCAAATCCTGCGTGGCGAGACGGATATGATCATTGCCAGCCACGAGGCCGAGGAATTGGTCGAGGAAGCGTCCGCCAAAGCGGATCGGGAGGACTAAGCCATGGATGTCATTTTTCTTTTCACCATGGTGATCGGTTTCCTCCTGATCGGTGTGCCGATTGCCGTTTCCCTGGGGCTCAGTTCGATCATCTTTTTGATGGTCTTTTCCGAAAGCTCCCTGGGCTCCATCGCCCAGACCCTGTTCAATGCCTTTGCCGGCCACTTCACCCTGTTGGCCATTCCGTTTTTTATCCTGGCCTCCACCTTTATGTCGACCGGAGGCGTGGCGCGTCGGATCATCCGTTTTGCCATCGCCATGGTCGGCCACTTCAAGGGGGGCCTGGCCATCGCCGGGGTGTTCGCCTGCATGCTGTTCGCCGCCCTTTCCGGGTCGTCCCCGGCGACGGTGGTGGCCATCGGCACCATTGTCATCGCCGGCATGCGCCAGGTGGGCTACACCAAGGACTTCGCCGCCGGCGTGATCTGTAACGCGGGTACATTGGGCATCTTGATCCCGCCCTCCATCGTGATGGTGGTCTATGCCTCGGCGGTGGACGTCTCGGTGGGCCGCATGTTCCTGGCCGGTGTCATTCCAGGGATCCTGGCCGGCCTGATGCTCATGGTGGGCATTTACATCTATGCCAAGTGGAAGGGCCTGCCGTCTCAGCCTTGGGCCGGGTGGAGCGAGGTCTTGCTGTCGGCCAAGGATTCCGCCTGGGGCTTGTTCCTCATCGTGATCATCCTGGGGGGCATCTACGGCGGCATCTTCACCCCGACGGAAGCCGCCGCTGTGGCCGCGGTCTACGCCTTTTTGATCGCCAACTTCATCTACAAGGACATGGGGCCGCTCAAGGGTGACGAGGACACCCGTCATTCCTTCCTCTCCCGGCCGCAAAGCTTGCTGACCGTGTTTGTTCACCCGGACACCAAGCACTCCCTGTTCGAGGCGGGCAAGACCACCATCATGCTGCTGTTCATCATCGCCAATGCCTTGATCCTCAAGCACGTGCTGACCGAAGAACAGATTCCCCAATCCATCGCCAGCGCCATGCTGGCGGCCGGCTTCGGGCCGATCATGTTCCTGGTGATCGTCAACGTGATCCTGCTGATCGGCGGACAGTTCATGGAACCCTCGGGGCTGATCGTCATCGTGGCGCCCCTGGTCTTTCCCATCGCCATTGAACTGGGGATCGATCCTATTCACCTGGGCATCATCATGGTGGTGAACATGGAAATCGGCATGATCACGCCACCGGTCGGGCTCAATCTCTTCGTCACCTCGGGGGTGGCGGGGATGTCCATGATGCGGGTGGTCAAGGCGGCGGCGCCTTGGCTGGGCATCATGTTCATCTTCCTGATCATGGTGACCTATATCCCCTGGCTGTCCACCTTCATCCCCACGGCGCTGATGGGCCCAGAGGTGATCATCAAATGAGGTGATCATATAAAAGGATTTTCTTGCCTCCTAGAGCAAACACAGGTCAGGTGCGTTCGCACCTGGCCTGTTGTTTCGCTCTAACTCATAAAAATATAGAGCGGCTCTCAGGCCAATTGGATCGTAAAACGATTCCAATTGATCTGAGAGCCGCTCTAAGGGCGGCACGATGGCAACCCCATCGGCCGCCCTTTTTGTGTCTGGAGCAACCCCGGAACGGTAAAATCAGGGATTGCACCAACCGGAATGCAAAAACCGCAGCCAACAAGGTCAATGCCCGTTTAGCTTAACGGTTCATAAAAGAAGCCGTGCAACTTTAATGTTTCAGTTTCCAGGAGGGGGTCGTCAATGAGCATCAGTAGTGTTGCCGGAACGCATTTCGTTCATCCAGCCGTGTCCCCCATGGGAAAGGCGCCGCCTCAGGAAGCTGAGTTTATCAAGGAGGCCGCCGCCGACCAGGCGCCGACACCGCCCTTGACGGCCGGTTCGCCTCTCATCTCAAGTGGCGTCATGGAAACTCTGTTGCGTCTGAAAGAAACCGGAACGGTGTACACGCAAGGGGACAACAGGCTTTTGAATTCGCGCCAGGTCTCCGAGGCGGACCGTCAGCGGTTCGGTGAGATTTTCCAGGATGCCGTTTCAAACGACGGCTTCAACAATCCGGTTCAATATATCGATTCCCTGTCCAAGGAAGATCTTGGCGTCCTGCAACGGGTCCATAGCCTGGGTGAGCCACGAGCGGTCACCCAGACGGATACGGAAGGCGCGGTGAACCTTCTTCTCCCCCCTGAAACCGTCGTGGACCTCAACAATGACGGCCTGGTCAACCAGGGCGCCGTGACCGCGTTCCACTTTCCACCGCCCAATACACCCCAATCCGTGAAGGACGCCTGGGCGGCGATAACGGACGGCATGAGTTTCAAAGAGCGCATGATGGCGGAAACGCCGTTCTTGTCCATGGCGCTTGGCGCCAACATTAGAGTCGACGACCAGGGCCGTTTTGCGGGGGTCAACGAGCCCAACACGCCGGACTACAATAACCCCTTTCCCCCTACGGCGTCTGACTGGCTGGAAATGATCGTTGGCAAGGCTGAAACCTACAGAGAAAACGCAAGACTCGATCCATCGCTGCAAGTTCACGCAGATCGGTTTGAGCGTTTCCAAGGAATGCTGGCGGACATTCTCGGCGGTGAGCTCGCTCAGGTCTAGAATCAAGCCCTATTAACTCGACACCCGACCGCACCAAAGGTCGCGATAAACATCATTGAGCCAATCGTCCGGGCGCGGCGATATCGCGGGGTATGCAAGCCATCTACCGCATTGTTTCCGTTTATATTTTTATGAAAAATCTGGAGCGGGCGATGGGAATCGAACCCACGACATTCAGCTTGGGAAGCTGACGTTCTACCTCTGAACTACGCCCGCCCTTAGGGGGAAAGCTAGGGTTTTGGAAGGGGCTTGGCAAGAGGAAAGCTGATGGCGGCGCTGCGGCGCTCCGTCCCGCCAAAATCGCCTGACTTTCTTTACTTTACCAGGGCAAAGGGGCTAGATAGGCCCTTGGGGAAGAGACCGTGGCGCGGGTGGGCCGGGCCCGGCGGCGCTCAACGGCGTTGAAATCCTCGCAGCTGGGCATAAACTGTGTTGAATGGAAGGGGGATCGGCGGTCCACCGAACGGATTGGCGGTCTTGATGCCTCCCTCAACCCCTGGCCCCTCGCAAAGGTCCAAACAGCGGCCCAAACAACGGCTCGGAACAAAGGAACGGCCCGCAAAAAAGGCCGGAAAAAAGGATAGGTCGAAGATGTACAGCGAGACGACCCAGGCCATACGCGTCACGGTCAAGCCCACCTACCTGGACGACCAGTCGGCGCCGGCGGATAACCACTATGTTTGGGCCTATGAGGTGGAGATCAGCAATCTGGGGCAGGAAGAGGTGCAGTTACTCAATCGGCACTGGCAGATCACCGATTCCCTGGGCCGGGTGCAAGAGGTGCGCGGCCCCGGCGTGGTGGGCGAACAGCCCCGCCTGGCGCCGGGCGAGTCCTTCGAATATACCAGCGGCACGCCGCTCGCCACCCCGTCGGGCATCATGGTGGGCAGCTACGAGATGCAGAGCGCCAGCGGGCGCCGTTTCGATGTGGCGGTACCGGCGTTTTCCCTCGACAGTCCCTATCAGCCCAAGCAGCTGAATTAACGGCAATTACAGCCGCGCCGGGCGGCGCGCAGCAAGGATTCTATCATGAACGTTGAACCAAAAATGTCTCCTCCCGAATTGGCGCGCCAGAGCGACGGCCTGGACGTTGTCGAGGGGGAGGCCCCGCAGACCTCGCAGGCCCCGCAGTCCCCGAAGACGGGGCGGCCGAGCCGGGCGGAGGCCTTGGCGGCGGTGGAGACCCTGCTGCGCTGGGCCGGCGACGATCCGGAGCGGGAAGGCTTGCTGGGGACGCCCGACCGGGTGGTGCGGTCCTACGAGCAGTTTTTCGCCGGCTACCAGATCGATCCCGTGGACCTCTTGAGCCGAACTTTTGAAGAGGTGGAGGGCTACGACGAGATGGTGCTCCTGCGGGACATCCGCTTCGAATCCCACTGCGAGCACCACATGGTGCCGATCATCGGCCGGGCCCACGTGGCCTATTTGCCAAAGAACCGGGTGGTGGGCATCTCCAAGCTGGCCCGCGTGGTGGACGCCTATGCCCGCCGGCTGCAGATTCAAGAAAAGATGACAGTGCAAATCGCGGCGGCCATTGACGATATCCTGCAGCCCAAGGGCGTGGCGGTGGTGGTTGAGGCCTCTCACCAATGCATGACCACGCGGGGCGTACACAAACCGGGCACATCCATGGTCACCAGCCGCATGCTGGGCCGCTTCCGCAGCGATGCCTCCACCCGGCGGGAATTCCTGGCGCTGATCGGGGCGCAGGGTTCCTTGAGCCTGGCGGCCGGCTCATAAAGTTTTGCTGTCCGCGCCGCGGTTGTGATAAGGCAGCCATGACAGTCGGCGCGCGGAGCGCGCGCGTTTTCCCGCCGATGGCGGAGCGCAGGAGAGGACGGAATGGGGAACGGTCCGGGACCCGATTGGCCGATGGGAGTCCTTGCCTATTTGATACCTGGCCCAGGGGCGGGGGCTGATCCTGCCGTGGCGGTGAGCCCCTTATGATCGAGCTGCGCCCGGTCGTCTTTATCACCGGCATTTTGATGTCGATCCTGGCCGTGGCCATGTTTATCCCGGCGGTGGTGGACGCGGCCATCGGGCATCCGGACTGGCAGGTTTTTGCCGCCGCTTCCGGGGTGACCTTGTTCATCGGCGTTGCCATGGCGCTGACCACCCGCACCAGCCTGCGCAGCTTTTCCCTGCGTCAGGCCTTTTTGATGACCAACCTGGCCTGGTTGGTCACCGCGACCTGCGGCGCCCTGCCGTTTCATTTCTCGGAGCTGGAGCTCAGCTTCGTGGATTCCTTTTTTGAATCCATGTCCGGTGTGACCACCACGGGCTCCACCATCATCGTCGGCCTGGACCATGCGCCGCCGGGTATTCTTCTGTGGCGGGCCATCCTGCAATGGCTGGGCGGCATCGGCATCATCGTCATGGCTATCGCGGTGCTGCCGATCCTGCAGGTGGGCGGCATGCAGATGTTCCGCGTCGAAGCCTTCGAGGCCGACAAGGTCCTGCCCCGGGCGGCACAGATCGCCGGCGGTATCTCGATCATCTACGTCTTCATGACCGCCGGCGCGGCCTTCCTGCTCTGGGCCTTGGGCATGGACGGCTTCGATGCCCTGACCCATGCCATGACCTCCATCGCCACGGGTGGCTTTTCCACCCACGACGCCTCGGTGGGGTATTTTGAGTCCGCGGGCATCGACTGGGCCATGACCCTGTTCATGATCTTGGGCAGCCTGCCCTTCGTGCTTTATCTGAGAGCGGTGCGCGGCGACGTGCTGTCCCTGGCGCGGGACAGCCAGGTGCAGCTGTTTTTCGCCATCGTGGTGGCGGCGGTCTTGGCCACGGCCTTTTGGCTGTGGCACCAGCACACCATGGACCTGCACGACGCCTTCCGCTATGCCGCCTTTAACGTGGTGTCGTTGATGACCGGCAGCGGCTTTTCCACCGCCGATTTCGGCCAATGGGGCGGTTTTGTCCTGGCGCTGTTGTTTTCCCTGATGTTCGTGGGGGGCTGCGCCGGCTCGACCACCTGCGGCCTCAAAATCTTCCGCCTGCAAGTGCTCTACGCCACGGCCCGTGCCCAGATGCGCCGCTTGACCCAGCCCCACGGCGTGTTTTTCCCCTATTACAATAAGCGTCCCATTCCGGAATCCGTGTCGGCCTCGGTAATGGGCTTCTTTTTCCTCTACGTCACCAGCTTTTCCCTCCTGGCCATCGGGCTGGGCCTGACGGGGGCCGATTTTGTCACCGCGGTGTCGGGCAGCGCCACGGCCATCGCCAACGTGGGGCCGGGCTTCGGCGATGTCATCGGCCCGGCGGGCACTTTCGCGCCGCTGCCCGATTCCTCCAAGCTGTTGCTCTGTTTGGGCATGTTGCTGGGGCGGCTGGAGCTTTTTACCGTTTTGATTTTGCTGTCTCCCTCGTTCTGGCGCGGATAAGATCGGTCACCAGGTGAACAGAGGAGGGATGTGATGGCTCCGGAAGTAACGGCACGGGAGATGATCGCGCAGCTGGTGTCTTTCGACACCACCTCGGCCCTATCCAACTTGCCGCTGATCGATTTCGTGCAGGATTATCTGGCCCAATGGGACGTCCCCTCCAGCCGGATCGTCTCGCCCGACGGGCGCTGTGCCAATCTTTTTGCCTCCATCGGCCCGGCGATCCCGGGCGGCGTGGTGCTGTCGGGGCACAGCGACGTGGTGCCCGTGACCGGCCAGCCCTGGTCCAGCGACCCCTTCGAGCTGCGCGAGGCCGACGGCCGCCTCTTCGGCCGGGGGACGGCGGACATGAAGTCCTTTCTGGCCATCGCCCTGGCCCTGGTGCCGCACTTCAAGTCCTTGGACCTGAAACGGCCCTTGCACATCGCCGTTTCCTATGACGAGGAAGTGGGCTGCACCGGTGTCGGCCCCATGATCGAGCATATCTTGGCCCACTGCCCTCGGCCCGAGATGGTGATCATCGGCGAGCCCACGGACATGCAGATCGTCAATGGCCACAAGGGGATCGTGGCCTATTCCACCCGTTTTCGCGGTCGGGCGGCCCATTCCAGCCTGCCCGATGCCGGCGCCAACGCCATCGTGGCCGGCGCCAAGCTGGTCGGCTTTCTGGGCAAGCTGGCCGCCGAGTTTCGCGCGGCCGCGCCAGCGGACAGCACGTTCGATCCGCCCTTCTCCACGGTCAATATCGGCGAGTTCGTCGGGGGCGAGGCCATCAACATCATCGCCCAGGATTGCCGGGTGGATTGGGAGTTCCGCCCCCTGCCGGAAACCGACGTGGCGGAGGTCAAAAACCGGATCTTCAGCTTTCTGGAATCCGAGGTTCTGGACCTGTTGCGGCAAACCGCCCCCGAAGCCACCATCGAGTCCCACGTGATCGCCGAAGTGCCCGGTCTGGGCCCGGAGCAGGACGGCGCCGCCGAGGCGCTGATCCGCCGGCTGACCGGGTCAAATCAAAGCGGCGTGGTCTCGTTTTGCACCGAGGGCGGCCTGTTCCAGGATGCGGGCTTTTCCACCATCGTCTTTGGCCCCGGCTCCATCACCCAGGCCCATCAGCCGGACGAATTCATCTCCTTGTCCCAGGTGGCCGCTTGCGACGCCTTCATGCGGAAATTGGCCGATTGGGCCTGTCACAATTAGGCCGAGTGCTTGAGGCCCGCGCCCTTGTCCGCGGCTTCGAATCGGCGGATCTGGCCCAGAACACGCGCGGCTTTATCGCTGACCCGGTCCGGCTCGCCGGTGGTCAAGTGGCGGGTTTCTTGCCTTAGATCCTTACTGGCAAAGCGGGGATGGCGGGTCAAGTAGGCCGCCAGGCTGCGCGCCACCACTTGGGGCTGATCGAGAACTTCCGTGCCCGGCGGCAGGGCTTCTTCGAATAGGTGCGCCACCAGGGGATAGTGGGTGCAGCCGAGCAAAACCAGCTCGGGCGGGCCGTCCTCGCACTGGTGTTGCAGGCGGGCGACGAAATCCTGCACCAGGGGTCTCAGCTCCTCCGCGGCGGCTCCCGCTTCGATCCGGTCCACCAGGCCGGGGCAGGCCTGCTGATATACCGTCACCGAGGGCACGCGCAGACCGATTTCCCTTGGATAGGCGCCGCTCTCCACGGTTCTTTGGGTGGCGAATATGCCCAAGGAACGGGGGGTTTCCGGCGGCCGTTGCGACGGGCTGGCGAGTTGCCAGGGCTGCCGGGTGATGGCCTCGATCGCCGGGACCATCACGCCCAGCACCCGCCGGTCGGCGGCGCGCTTGGGCAGCCAGTTTTGCTGCAACTGCCGTAAAGCTTTGGCGGACGCGGTGTTGCAGGCCAGGATCACCAAGCGGCACCCCTCGGCAAACAGCCGGTCGATGCCCTGCCGGGTCAGATCATGGACCTGCGCCGCGCTGCGGTCGCCGTAGGGAGCTGCCCGATGATCGCCCAAATACAAAAAGGTTTCTTGGGGCAGGTGCTGCTCCAAGGCCTGCAGGATGGTGAGGCCGCCGTGCCCGGAATCGAAGACGCCGATCATGTTGCGGCTAAGGGACCAGGTAGGCGGCGTATTGCTTGCGAATCACCTTTTCCAGCTCCTGATTGAGATCCGCCATGATCTGCTCGGTCATGAGGTACCAGACGCTTTCACGCTGGTTCAAGGAAATCCCCTCGGTGACGGTGACGGTGCGGCGGGCCTCGGCCAAGGTGGTGCTCTCCACCTGCTCGTCGCGCAGGATCTGGAGCTCCACCACGATGGAGGCGTCATAGCGCTCGGACGGCTCGATGGATAAATTATCCATCAGTTCTTCATTCGTGGTCAGCCGGGTCTCCACGACCGAGGCATCGTGCACGATAAAGCGGGCCAGGCGCCCTTCGCCGGCCGCGATCAGCCGGTCCCCGGCCCAGCGCAGGGTGGCATCAAGCGGCGGCACCGGGAACAAATGGTCAACATAAGGGTCGACGTAGCTGGGGCCATAGGCCTGTTCCACCAGAATCTCTCCCACGTTCAGTTTGATGTCGGGGAGATGTTCAAAGGTAATATCGGCGAAATGTTGGCGCGGAGGGGGCGTATCGCAGGCGCCGGCCAGCAAGCCCGCGACGATGGTCAATCCCCAAGTCATTTGCCGCAAAAGACGCATTGAAAGAGGCCTACTCTCTTTCCGGCCACGCGAGATTGTCGTGGTAATCCGCTAGTATTCGCGGCAGGTGGTAAAAGAAACGTTGCGGCGCTCACTCTAGCGCGCCTTTTTTCAACAAATTGTTAAGAAAAGGGCCGCGCCGCCGGCACGCCTCCTGTTCAATCGAGGGTGACAGGTCGGCCGAAGATCTGAGCCAGATCCTGGGCATCGAAATCGTAGCGGGAATTACAGAATTCGCAGCTCACCGTGACCACCCCGTCGACGCGCAGATCCAAGATTTCGTCATAAGGCAGGGAAGAGATTACGCCGGCGAGCTTTTCCCGGGAGCAGCGGCAACCGCCCGTCAGTTGCCGGGCCTCGAAGACGCGCACGCCTTCCTCGTGGAACAGCCGGTACAAAAGATCATGGGCGCTCAAACCGGGATCCAACAATTCGCCTTGGGTGCAGCTGGCCTGCAGGATCATGGAGCGGCGCCAGGCATCCTCATCGGGTTCATCCAGCCGGTCTTCTTCCTCGGGCAGGCGCTGCAGCACCATGGCCGCCGCCCGCCACCGGCCGTCCACCTTATCCGCCGCGCAGACGATGCCGCTGCGGATTTGCTCGGAAGCGCGGAAGTAGTGCTGCAGGCAATCGGCCAAACGATCGCCGCTCAAGGCCACGATCCCTTGATAGCGCTCCTCCTTGTCGCCCAAGTCAACGGTATAGGCGATCTGCCCCTTGCACATGAGGCGGGTCAATCCCGCGGCCGGGTCCTGTGCCGTCACCGCCGCGACGGCGTCGGGATCAAAACCGGCAAAGCCGCGCAGGTCCCCGTCGTCGGTCACATCCGCCACCATCATGGCAACCGGCCCGTCCCCGCGGGCCTGCAAGGTAAAGACCCCGTCGTACTTCAACAGGCTGGATAGGGCCCCAGTCAGGGCCAGCATTTCCGCTAAATGACCGGCCACGGCCGGCGGGTAATCCTGCCGTCCCAGGATGATGTCCGCCAGGGCGCCCAACCGCAGCAGCCGGCCCCGGATGCCGGACTTTTCCAGCATGAACGGCTGCACCTGATCGTCGCCAACCCCGCCGGACGTCCCGGATGGAGTCGGCTTGGTTGGGGTTGGGGTTGGGGTCGGGGCGGGGCGCACCCTATGGTCGTTTGTCACGGGCCCTCGTCCCTAATCCAGGCACCAGAGCAAAATGCCTTTTTGAGCATGCAGGCGATTTTCCGCTTCGTCCCAGACCACCGATTGGGGACCGTCGATCACCTCTTCGGTCACCTCCTCGCCGCGATGGGCCGGCAGGCAGTGCATGAAGATGGCCCCGTCCTGGGCCATGTCCATAACCCTCTGGTCCACTTGATAGGGACGCAGCAGATTGTGGCGGCTGAGGCCGTCGTCATCGCCCATGGAAACCCAGGTGTCGGTGACGATGCAGTCCGCCCCGTTGGCCGCCGCGGCCACTTCCGAGGTGACGCTGATGCGCCCGCCTTGGGCCAGAGCCCAATCCAAGACATCCCGGGGCGGGGCCAGCTCGGCGGGGCAGGCCAGGCGCAGCTCGAAATCGAACTGCACCGCCGCGTGCAGCCACGACGTGGCCATGTTGTTGCCGTCGCCCACCCAGGTGACCACCTTGCCCTTGATGGGCCCGCGATGCTCCTCGAAGGTCATGACGTCGGCCATCAATTGGCAGGGGTGGGTGCGGTCGGTCAGGCCGTTGATCACCGGCACCGAGGCGTAGTCCGCCAGTTCCAGAAGTTTGTCCTCCCGGGTGGTGCGGATCATGATGCAATCCACATAGCGGGACAGCACCCGGGCGGTATCCGCCACGGTTTCCCCCCGGCCCAATTGGGTGCCGCTGGGCTCCAACACCACGGCCTTGCCGCCCAGTTGGTGGATGCCCACTTCGAAGGAGACCCGGGTGCGGGTGGAGGGCTTTTCGAAAATCATGGCCACGGCCTTACCGGCCAGGGGCAGTGTTTCGCTGCCGTTTTGCCCGGCGGCCTTCAAGCTGCCGGCGGTGGCCAGGATGGACCGCAGCTCCTGCTGCGGCACCTTGTCCAGGTCCAAAAAGTGCTTTGGTTGGCTCATGTCGAATTCCGATCTTCCGCTCGGCTCAGGCGGTGTTCTGGGGCCAGTCGCGGCAGACCCCGTCGATGATCTCCACCGCTTCGCGCAGCTGGGCGTCCTCGATGATCAAGGGCGGCAAGAGGCGGACCACGTTGTCGGCCGCCCCCACGGTCAGGAGCTGGTTTTCGCTCAAGCGTTTCACCAGATCGCCGTTGGGCACCACGCATTTCAGGCCCAGCATGAGGCCGGTGCCGCGCAGTTCCGCCAGTACCCGGGGATGGCGCGTCACAAGGGTCGAGAGTTCTTGGCGCAGGGTCTTGGCGGTCGCTTGCACCTGGTCCAGGAAACCGGGCGCCAGCATCACGTCCAAGACCGCGTTGCCCACCGCCATGGCCAAGGGGTTGCCGCCGAACGTGCTGCCGTGGCTGCCGGGGGTCATGCCCGCGGCCGCTTTTTCGCTGGCCAGGAAGGCCCCCAGGGGAAAGCCGCCGCCCAGGCCCTTGGCCAGGGCCATCACGTCCGGCGCCACGCCGGCCCATTCGTAGGCGAAAAGCTTGCCCGTCCGGCCCATGCCGCATTGCACCTCGTCAAAGATCAGCAAGAGGTCGAACTCGTCGCAGACCTGGCGCAGGGCCTGTAGGTAGGCCGGGTCGGCCGAGTGAATGCCGCCCTCGCCTTGGATCGGCTCCACCAGGATGGCCCCGGTCTCGGCCGTGATGGCGGCGCGCAGTTCGTTCATGTTGCCGTAGGGCACGTGGTCGAAGCCCGGCGAGACCGCGCCCAGGCCTTCCAGATGCTTGGCATTATCCGCCGCCGAGAGGGCGGTCATGGTGCGACCGTGAAAGGCGTCCCGGCAGGTGATGATGCGGGTGCGCTCGGGCTGGCCCTTGGCGAAGTGATAGCGGCGCACCAGCTTCATGGCGCCTTCCACCGCCTCGGCGCCGGAATTGCAGAAGAACGCCTGATCGGCGAAGCTCGCCGCCACCAAACGCTCGGCCAGGCGGATGCCGTCGGGGATCTGGTAAAGGTTGGAGCAGTGCCACAGCTTTTCCGACTGGGCCTGCAGGGCCGCCACCAGATGAGGGTGGGCATGTCCCAAGGCGTTGACGGCGATGCCGGCGGCGAAGTCCAGATAACGTCGGCCATCGGCGGTGAAAAGGTAAGGTCCCTCGCCCCGCTCGAACGCCAAGTCGAAGCGGGCGTAAGTTGGCATAATCGCATCGCTCACGGCACGTCTCCCGCAAAAAAAGAAAGCCGCGGCACGGCGCCGCGGATAGCGGGTGAATAGACTAGGTAATGAGCGCCGAGTCAACCGGCCATCACCGGCGCCCGCCGGTCGCGCCAGGCGGTCAAGCCTTGACCTAAGTGACCCTAATAGACGGGGGTCACCTGATAGCCTTGCTGCTGGAGCAGCTCGACCAGGCCGTCCTCGCCGGGCAGGTGCAGGGCCCCCACGGCCACGAAGGCGCCGCCCTTTTCCAGCCAGGGCGCCAGGCGCTCGGCCATGCGGTGATTGCGCTCGTCGACAAAATCCTTTTGGAAGGTTTGGGCGAATCCAGCTTCGTGCTGAGCGGTTTGCGCCACCATCAGGTCGTACATGGCCCGCAAGTCGCGAGCCAGATAGGCCTGCACCAACTGATCGAACTGGCCCCGTGCCTTGGGCAAATCTTCGACCACGTTGCGCAGCATGGCGATCTGCTCTTCTTCGGCAATGTTCTCAAAGAGGCTCAGCTGTTCCTCAAGAGTCTCCAAGGCGCCCAGTTCCTTGCCTTGTTCGCGGGCGTCCGCCATCAGCACCTGATCCAAGGGCAAATGGCCTTGTGCCTTGCGCAGAAATTCCTCGCGGGACACCATCAGCAAGCTGGTGAGAAACCAGGGCTTGAACTGCCGCACTGCTGGCTCGGGCAGACCGTAGCTGGCGGCGGCCTCCATGGTTTCTTGGTAAAGCGCCGGGTCGAGCATGTCCTCGAGGCTGCGGCCGTCGGTCAAGACGGCCAAGCGGGCCTGATCGATCCGGCTGGTGTCATCCAGCAGCAGTTCGAAGACGGCGGCCTGCGACCGGTCCAAGGCGTCACG
>JANQKX010000339.1 GCA_028280915.1 Kiloniellaceae bacterium | reverse complement strand
GACGCCGCCATTTCCTGCATTCAACACCCGGAAACCGGCCGTGAGCTCAAATTCGGCAGCCATCCCATCACCAACAACCCCAAGAGAGTGGCCGTCATCGGTGGCGGTCCCGGCGGCATGAAGGCCGCCATGGTCGCGGCGGCCCGAGGCCATGCCGTCACGCTGTATGAACGAGAGCCCAGACTAGGCGGACAGGCCCGGCTTGCCCAATTGCTGCCGGGCCGCACCGAGTTTGGCAGCATCATCACGAACTTCGAGCGGGAAATGGAACTGGCCGGTGTCGAGGTGAGGGCCGGTGTTTCGATCGATCCCAATAGCCTAAATGGACTCGATGCCCAGGTTGTCATCATTGCCACTGGGGCGGGTCCCCGTCCCTTTAATATGGAGATCGGCGATGATGCTCATGTGGTGGAGGCCACCTCGATCCTCTCCGGCAATCCCAACATCGGTACCAACGTGGTGATCGCCGACCGGCGGGGCGATTGGATTGGCCTGGGGATCGCGGAACTACTGGCGACACAGGGGCATTTCGTGCGTTTCATGACCAGCTGTCACATGCCTGGGCAAGCCCTGCAATCCTATTTGCGCGACCAATGGCTCGGCAAACTCGACGCTCTCGGGGTCACCACCCAGGCCTACCGCCGCCTCTTCGGTGTGGATGGCGATAGCGCCTATTTCGCTCACACCGCCAGCGACGAGCCGGTGATCTACGACGGTGTAGACACGGTCGTCATCTGCGATCACTACCTCCAAGACGACAGCTTCGACAACGTCGGCAGAAACGGCCAAATCATCCATCGGATCGGTGACTGCCTTTCGCCCCGGACGGCCGAAGAAGCCGTCTACGAAGGCATGAAAGTCGGCGCTTCGATCTGACGCAGGTATTCACGAAAAAATCAATAGGTCGCGGCGAACATGATGCGCTCGGGGGTGGCATCGCGCGGGTCCATTTCCTCGACCACCCGGCCGAGCCGGGTTACCAAGATTCGATCCGCCACTTCCAAAACCTCCGGCAGGGATGACGAGATCACCAACACGGCAACACCGTTTTCAGCCAATTCTCGGATCACCCGGTGAATGTCCTTGGCGGCGCCAACGTCGACACCCTTGGTGGGCTCGTCGAAAATCACCACCTTCGGCTTTTGCAGGATAGCGCGGGCAAAAACGACTTTCTGCTGATTGCCGCCGGAGAGGTGTTTCACGAGCGAGGACAAGCCAGCGGCGCGGATGTCCACGTTGGCCATCCAGTGCTCGGCGATGCGCCGGGATTGAGACTTGGACGAAAAAAACTTGGTCCAGCGTTGAATGGCCTCCCAGCCGATAAAGATGTTTTCCTCGATGGACATGGTCTCGAAGAACCCATTGGCGCGCCGGTCCTCCGTAACATAGACGATCCCATCGCGAATTGCCTGGGCCGGCGTGCGGTAGCGGATCGGCTTTCCATCCAGATAGATACGCCCTCCGTGCAGAAACCGCCGCCTGAAAGATCCGGAGAGGATTTTCGCCACCTCCGTGCGGCCGGCGCCGACCAAGCCGGCCATCACCGTGACCTGTCCGGCGTAAAGGGAGAAGGACATGCCCTTGACGGCTTGGCCCATGTAGATGTTCTCAACACTGACCGTCTTTTCACCCGCGCTGGCATGAGAGGGCCAAGTCCGCGATCCTGAAAGGGACATCTCCCGGCCCACCATGTGCTTGACGATTTCCTCCCGGGTCAATGACGTCGCCGGCTCGCACAGGACCAACTCGCCGTCCCGCAGCACGGAAATGGTCTCGCATTGGTCGAGCAACTCCTCCAGGGCATGGCTGATGAAGACCAGGGCCACACCACGCTGTTTCAACTGCCCGAACAAGGCAAAGAGATGCTGCTTTTCCTCCGGTGTCAGGGTGGCGGTGGGTTCATCGAAAATCAGGACCCGGGCATTCCAGTGCAGGGCACGGGCGATTTCGACCATTTGCTTCTGCGCCGCGCTCAAGGTGCTGACCAGGGCCGAGGGGTCCACATGAAATCCGATGGACTGGAGCAGTTGCACCGCCTGGATGGTCGATGAGCGCCGGGTATGGAACAACTTTTCCGTACCCAGGTGCACATTCTGCGCCACCGTCATGGAAGAGACCAGGCTGGTCTCCTGATAGACGATGGCGATACCACAGCGCAGCGCATCGATCGGTGCCTTGAAGACCTGCTTTTCACCGAGATACGTGATCTCGCCTTCAGTGAGGCGGATCGCGCCGGCGATGGCTTTGGAAAGGGTGGACTTGCCGGCCCCGTTCTCGCCCGCCAGGCCGAGGCACTGCCCGACGTGGAGGGAAACATCCACGGCTCTGATGGCCCAAGAATCGCCATAGAGCTTGCCGCCGCCAGAAACCTGCAGGACTGGGGAGGCGTTATTGGCATCTTGTGGGGAAAAAGGATTCATAGAGCCCCCAGATCCAAAAGGGCTTCGGCACCGGCGGACAAGGCAAGACGCCGGCCGTCCGCTTCCAAGGCGGCGACAATGCCGTGAGCCTCTTCGCCATGGCGCGCATGGAAGGTCCGGGAGACTTCAAAATTGGGCCGCAGCTCGGCCAGCAAACCATAAGACCTAGAGGGTGCCCAAGCCTTCGCCTTGCCGTGCTGCAGCAGTTGCCCGCCCTGGATCGGCTCGTAAACATGGGCGCGGCTACGGAACGCCGGCGCGACCCAAAAATCCCTTGGCACCTGGCGCATCATGTCGCTGCGAAAAGCGTCTTCGCCGAGCAAAAACTCCATCAACTGGGTCCGCATGGAAAGGAACGAAACCAATAGGGACTGGCGCCCCCGCGCGAGCCGCCAGGGATAGGCCGGCAGATTGCGAACCACCGTCTGTTTGTCCTGTTGTCCCTCGCCAGGGGCCAGTGGAAGGCTGGAAATCTGCGCGCGCCAAGCTTCCGGGAAAAAAACCGTGCCACCGTCTTGCGACAACATGAGGGAGCTGGGATAGCCGAGCCCCGTGCAGATTTCCCGGCCTTTGCCCGTCGCCAGATCAAACGCCACGACACGGCCCGAGCGGCCTTTTGCCATGAAATCCAGCACCCAATCGGAACCGTGGATGCCACGGGAGCCGTCCGCCACCAGCAGTTTGTCACTCCCCGTGACCAGCGCCGCGCGGGGTGCCAAAAGGGTGGCCCCATTTGCTTCCAGAAAGGCCGCCCCCGTCATGGGCCCCTGGATGACCCTCACGCCGACGCCATCGATGCAGGCCAGAAGGCCGGCCTGATCGTGCCACGCAAGTCCCAGCACCGTAGCCTCGACGGTCGCCACCACCTCCCGCGACCGCCAATCCTTTCCGAAGAGGCGCAAAACATTGACGCCATCGGCCACGAAGAGGACGTTATTCGGCCCGACGCAAAAATCGTGTGGGTCCTGGTAGCCCTCGGATAGGCGTGGCGCCTCCTCTAGCAGGCTATTGGGCGTCCAGGCACCGTCCATGGGCGGGATGGCGTTTTGCTCCCGATTGGGTGACAGCACTTCGGCGATGATTTCGGTGAGCATGTTTCTCACGATACCAATTCCTTTGAACTTGCCCGCTATGCCTCGGAAGCCTCGGCCGGCCGAGTGCCCCAATAGCTGTCTTGCCCCATCCAGGTCGGGTCCGCCGCCGGAAGCTTGATCCGGCCGATCCGGTTGTTGGCCAGGCCGCCGATATAGAGGTAGCCGCGATGCTCGCGCATGGAGGTCACCGAGGGATGATGAGTGGCAAAACGGTCCCATAGAACGTCAAGGATCTGACCGGTTTCATCCACCTTGGCGATGAAGCCCGCGTTCAGATTGGGAAAGATCCATTCGTCCCGCGGGATGCGCTTGATCATGCGGGTGCGGAACCCGGGGCTTTTCATGGTCAGGTCCCAAAGGGGCGAGCGAATGCCCGCGATGGCGATCCAATAGGTGCCGTCCGAGGCCCGATTGATGTTGTCGGCAAAGCCCGGCAGATTGGCGATGAACGGCTCCGTCGTTCCCTTTTTCGGACCGTTGATCCAATGCCGCTGAACGCAAGATCCCCAACTTTCAACGACCAGAATGGAATGGCCGTCGTGGGAGAGGCAAACCCCGTTGGCGAAGAGCAGGCCTTGCAGAACCGTCGTCGTCTTTTGCGTTGCCGGATCATAGCACAGTAGTTTGCCGTTGCCCGCGGCCTCGAGGCCATCGACGATCCAGTCGGACAAAGCGTAGCGCACCGTGGCCTCGCTGAAAAAAATCCGGCCGTCCGGCGCGATATCCAGATCGTCCGCCATGAGAATGCGCGAATCGTCGCGCAGCCGCCACCAGGTCCTTCGAGATTGATCGGTGAGCTTAAAGATCTCCCCATCGGGCCGCACGCCGTAGAGACCCATACCCGCCACACAGGTGATCAAGTTATCGTCCCTGTCGAAAGCCAAACCCAGGGGCCGGCCGCCGGGGCGGGCAAAGACTTCCCGTCTAGTATAATCAGGCGCCAGGAAGCGCAGAATTTCCCCCTGCCGCACACCGGTGTAGAGGTTTCCAGCCCGGTCCAAGATGACGTCCTCGGGCCCGTCCACTTGGTCCAGGCCGATCACCTCCACATCGCGCAGCCGGTCATTGACCGCGTAGGGACTGTTTTTATCGGTCAAATCCGGCAAGGGCGGCATGGTCAGCTTAACCGGACAAACGAAGGTGGAATTGAGCAGCTTGTCCTTATGCTTCAGCCATTTCACATCGAATAGAATGGCAAACAACAGGATGGCGCCGGTCGCCATTTCCGTCACGCCACCACGAATGCCCAAGCGCACCATGCCATTGGTGATGACCATCACCACCAGCGCCCCCATGACCATGCGGGCGATGCTGCCCCGGCCGCCACCAAGAGATACACCGCCCAGGATCACCGCCGTCAAAACCAAGATCTCCAAGTGCTTGCCGGTGGTGTAGGATACCGAGCCGATACGCGAGGCATACAATACGGCGGCCAGAGCGCAGAGGGCGCCGGAAAGCACATAGACGCCCATGGCGATCCGCCCCGCCGGGATACCGGCACGCCGTGCCGCGAGACGGCTGCCGCCCACCGCGATGATATGGGCGCCCAAGCGGGTCCGGGTCAGCAACACATGGCCGCCAACCGCCAGGAAAAGAAAAATAATGGTGTTGGTCGGCAAGCCAAGTACGGACCCATAGCCCAGGAAGCTCCACAGGGGCGTATCTTCCGCGCCCAGCGCCAGCTCGCTGCCGAACTTCAACAGCAGGAGACTGACAATGCCGCGAAAAATGATCATGGTCACCAGGGTCACGATAAAGGCGCGCATGCGCAAGATGCCGCAGAGGAGCCCGTTAACGGCACCCAGCCCCGCCCCCATGAGCACGGTCAAGACCACCGCGCCGCCAACGGGGACTTCAAGAGCAATGATCAGGTAGAGCGCGACAAAGTTGGCCAGGGCGAAGATCGATCCGACGCTCAGGTCAATTCCGCCCACCATCACCACCAGTCCCATGGCCAGGACCACGATGGCGGTTTCGGAAAACTGATGGGCCAGGGAGCCGAGATTTACCGTGCTCAGATAGCCCTCCAACAGGGAGGCGAAGATGGCAATGGTGATGACGGTCACGGTGAAGGGGATGAGCGAGTCGGCCCAAGGCTTGTTCAACGCCTCGCCGATCACCTGCTTGGGAACCGAGCGGGTAATGCGCTTGAACGGTTGGTAGGCGGTCTCACTCATCCGACGTTCCCTTCACCCAGGCTTTAATCAGTCCAGATCGAAGCACATGGCCGGGTCAAGGGTCTCCTTGCTGATCAAGGTCAGCGGCGAATAAACGGCAACCCGCGTGTCAGAGGCGTCTTCTGTTTGCAAAAGGGACACCACTGCCGTGACCACATCGCTGGCCTGACGCTTGGAATCATAACTCCAGTACTTGTCCACCAAGCCGCTGCTCACACTGTCGCAGGCCTTGCGGGACCCGGCACCATTGGTATAGCTCAGCACCTTGCCCTGGAGCCCTGCTTCCTTGATTGCCTCGGCACTGCCCACATGATGGCCGTCCCACAGCCCGTAAACCGCACAGAGGTCCGGGTGCTGTTGCAAAACGGTGGTGGTGATATCCCGCGCCTTGCTGGAGTCCCACTCCGAGCCCAGGTTGGAGACCACCTGGATTTCCGGGTGGGCGTCGAAGACTAGTTGCATGCCCTGCATCTGAAAGAAGCTGTCCGGCGCCGTGATATCGCCCTGGACGAGGGCAACCTTGCCGGACTTGCCGTTCTCCGGCGAACAGTCCGCCACCAATTCATTGGCCACCGCTTCGCCGATCCCGACCCAATCGGCGCCCACGTAATAGTTGGTGTCCACACGCGAGCGCATGTTGAGCTGCACCATCTTGGTGCCCGATTCCGCCAGCCGCTTGATGGGCGACGCGGCGGCGGTCAGGTTAAAATTCTGGATGATCAAAACATCCGGTTTGTCCGAGGCGCTCAAGTAGGCCTCGAGGGCCTGCACCTGGGTCTCCGGGCTCCAGTTCGCGTCGCGGATTTCCGTTTCCACTCCCAGCTGATTCAGATCCCGTTCGATAATATCAGCCCAGATCAGGGTCAGGTCCGTGTTCATATCGGTGAAAACCAAGCCGACCTTCTTGCCCTTGACCGCCTCGGCGAAGCTTGGCCGGTAGGAATCCGTCTGGGCCGCGATGGCAACGCCACCGGCTTGCAGGACAATGGATGCCGCCAGCGATAAGGCCATACCACACATGAGTTTTTTCATGATTTTTACTCCCTTGTTCACCACTGAATGATCGGTTGGAATATTACAGATCGCCTTCCCGCGCTGTTTCCGGGTCGACCGGATGGAGAAGGCTGTCCCAAACGATGGCAACGAGCAGCGCCGTCGCCTTAAAGAGGTCCTGATAGATGTTGTTCAGATTCATCAAGGTCATGCCGTTCAGCAGAACCCCGATCAGCAAGGCGCCAATCGCCACTCCTAAGATGCCGCCCTGCCCGCCGCTGAGGCTGACGCCGCCGATCACGGCGACAAGGAACACGTCGAAAATCAGGGTGCCATGGGAAATATTGATATTCATGCCGCCGGACGCCGACGCGGTGATAATGCCGGCGCAGAGGGCAACCAGCGCCGAGATCACAAAAACGCCGACCACAAGCGGGCGGGTCGGAAGGCCGATGATCCGGGCGGTTTCCGGGTTGTCGCCCCTTGCATAGATGAAATGACCGTAGCGGGTTTTGCGCAGGAAAATGTGTCCGATGACGGCGAAACAGACAAAGGCGATGACCGGCACGGGTATGCCGCCCATATAGCCTTGGCCAATAAAGCGAAAGTCCACCAGCTCTTCGGGGACATAAACGACGCTCTGCTTGACCAATACGAGCTTGGTCAGCCCGGACAGGAACATGGCCGTTCCGATGGTGACCAGCAGCGCCGGCATTTCGAAAAAGGATACCAGCACCCCATTGACCAAACCGATGGCAAGGGCCAGCACGAAGCAAAGACTAAAAGCCAAGGCCACGGATGCACCGTCCTGGGTCATTTGCAGAAACCAGCCGGCAGTTGCCGCCATGATCGCGACCACGCAGATGTCGATGCCGCCGGCAATGATGACGATGGCTGCCCCCACGCCCAGGATACCCAGAACCGAGACACTTCGAATCAGAGCAACCCAATTCTCCACGGTAAAAAAGCCGGGCAGGAACATGGCGAAGGCAACGATGATCAGGGCCGTGACCAAGGCTAGAACAGCCCAGCGCTCTTCAAGTAGTCCGGCCAGGGAAATCATTTTACGCGGCTGGGGGGTCATTGAATTCGCCAATCTCCGGTCATCCAAGGGATCGATCCCATCATGATTGGCGGGACAACCATCGGCGATGTTTCGTTATGCGAAGCGTGCTTTTCCCAACCCGAAACATCATTTGCCCGGGCAACAGATGACACTTGTCGGCGGCAGCGAGAGCTTTTCGGGTCGGGCCAATTCCCGTTCGCATCACACAAACCGGGCCTCGGCCACCGGCGTAACCTTTTGCCTTTCGCTCAACCGAAACCAGCACAAAGTCGAGCTCATGGCAGCCTTAGCCAAAAACGCACAAAGAGTCATGATCGTCACCGGCGCCGGCCGGGGCATCGGCGCGGCCATTGCAAAAAAGGCCGCCGCGGACGGATACGCCGTGGTTGTCAACTATGCGCGCTCGGCCAACCAGGCCCATGCGCTGGTTTCCCATATCAAGGCCGATGGGGGCACGGCGATCGCCGTTCAGGCGGATTTGAATGACGAGGCCGGCATCTTGGGCCTGTTCGATGCGGTTGATGAAAGCTTCGGCAGAGTGGATGTTCTGGTGAACAACGCCGGCATTGATTTAGAGCGGCCCATTATCGAGGTATCGCGCGAACATGTGGAGCGCCTATTCCGAATCAACGTGACGGCACCGATTCTCTGCGCCCGGGAAGCGGTCAAGCGCATGGCAACCTCGCGGGGCGGGGACGGCGGTGTCATCATCAACATCGGCTCCACCGCTGCGCGTACGGGCGGCATGCCCCATGACGTGATTTACACGGCCTCCAAAGGCGCCATCGACGCCTTTTCCTTGGCGCTGGCCAAGGAGGTAGGGCGGCAGGGCATCAGGGTCTGCAGCCTCCGGCCCGGCATCATTGAAACGGACATCTTTTCCACGCCCGGCATGCTGGATCGGGTCCGGGAGGTGGCCCGAGAGACCGTGCCCATCGGGCGGACTGGTCAGCCGGAGGATGTGGCCGCCGCGGTCTTGTGGCTGTGTTCGCCCGAGGCCGCTTACGTGAATGGCTTTCCCATCGACGTCTCCGGCGGACGATGATTTCCCGGGTGCTCATCACCGGCGCCTCCGGCTTCATCGGATCCTGGGTCGCGGGAAAGCTGGCAATGCAAGGACGATCCGTACTGGCATTGGATTTGACCCCAAACGACACTTTGATACGGCGGGTCTTTGGCGATCGGATCGCCCAGCAGATCGATTGGCAGCAGGGCTCGGTTGCCGATGCCGCCGTCGTCCAAAAGGCGGTCTCGTCGTTTCGGCCAGACTCAATCGTTCATCTGGCCGCCTTGTTGATTCCCGCCTGTGATCGGGACCCGGCCCTGGGCGCGTCGGTCAATGTGGTCGGTCATGCAAACATCTTCGCCGCGGCCAGCGAACAAGGTGTCCGCCACGTTGTTTACAGCAGCAGCGTCGCCGCAAAGCGGCGCAATAAGACGGACCAGCTGATGAGCGTCTACGGTGGCTTTAAACTCTGGGCCGAGGAGTTCGCGGGTACCTGGCATCACCTAACCGGGCTGGGAAGCATCGGCCTGAGGCCGGCGATTGTTTTCGGGCCGGGACGGGAAGTGGGCGAAACAGCCTTTGTCAATGTCGCCATTGAAGCCTGCCTGGCCGGGCGCCATCATGTTCTGCCCTGCCGTTGGCAACACCGGCTCGAATACATCGGCGATGTAGCCGATGCCTTTGTCCAGTGCGCCCTGCTCCAGGAAGTGTCGTCGGCCCTGGTATCCGATATCAGCGCCGAGCTGACGACCGACCGGGAGTTCATAACGCTTTTGAACGCCGGCACAACCGGCACCGTGGAGCCGGCCCCCCACCACGCCCCCCTTCGCAAGACACCCTTGGGCGACGACCAGGTCCTTCGCAACCTTTTGCCCGCTTGGCGGCCCCACTCCCTCGAAGAGGGGCTCAAGGCGGCCCTCGCGGACTTCAAGGCATGAAAGCCTCCGGTCGGGGCCCGGTGGTTGATTTTCCATTTCAGTCAGGGCTCATTCGGCTACCTTGTTTCGTTTTTTGTGGATTTTATTTCGTAAACTGACAAATTCAGACTGTCGTGCATATGTCACGCTTATGGAAGCATGACAGGGGCCGCGATCCATCGAACCCTTTGAAGAAAGAAGGAAGTCGGAGTCGGCGCCCTGGGTTTTTGGGAGCTTGCCCATGAAAATCAACAGCTCAAGCCAATCGGAAGAGCCAAAAAAGGTCGCTTTCATCGTTACGGAAAACGTTTCCCTCGGTTCGGTTCTCAACATCTTCGATCCGTTCCGACATACGAACCGGCTCAGCGGAAACCAATTGTTCCAATGCGAGTTTTTCAGCTTGGATGGCACGCCGGTAACAGCCACCAATGGGATGATCATTCCGGTCAAGGGCGATATCAGTCAGATCGAGCGGCGCGACATCGTTGTGATCGCCGCCAGCTATGATCCGCCGGAGGACCTGAAGCCCGCCATCCTCAGCTCATTGAATTGGCACCATCGGCACGGCGCGATGATTTGGGCCGTGGATCAGGGCGTGCTACTGCTGGTCGAGACGGGGATCGTGGGCGACGAAAAAATCTCGGCCCATTGGGAAACGATCTCCACAATCGGCGAGCAATGGCCCCATATTCAAATCACCGATAGCCTTTATTCCATCACCAAGCACCTGGCGACCTGTGGCGGCCACACCGGCGCCTTGGATATGACCCTCTCCTACATCTATGATCAGTTCGGTGAGGAACTGGCGACCGCCGTGGTCAACGAGATGCTCTATTCGGGCATTCGCCCCTCCGAAACGCCGATCCCCAATGACCACGTGTTCACGCCGTGGCGCAAGAATTCCATCCTCAGCAGGGCAATCGAGTTGATGGAATGCAATGTGGAAGACCCTCTGCGCATCGCGGACATCGCCCAAGAGGTGGGCGTGTCGGCGCGCCAGCTCGAGTATCTGAGTCAGCGTTATCTGTCGGAGACGCCCAAGCAGCACTACACTCGGATCCGTCTGCAACAAGCCCGCCGCCTGCTCATCTATAGCGAACTGGACATCACCGAGATTGCCATTGCTTGTGGCTTTCAGTCCGTGTCCAGTTTTTCGCGCAGCTTTCAGCGCGTGCTGAAGGTCAGTCCGAGCGGATACCGCGCCCGGTTCCTACGCGAGCAGGCGCGGCCCTACATCAATGTGAGCGCTGCTTGATCCAAATCGATTTTTGCAAATTCGACTTCGCATCAGATGACGTTGCGCTTCGATTTATTGAGTAATTTTCCCCTCGATCGTTTTCATAGCCGTCGGCCGGCAGGCCGACCGCCTAGTGCCGAAACAGGGTGTCCACATGCCAAGCGTCGCCGAAGCCATTGTCCACTATCTCGAAAGACACGGCGTGGATCTCTTCGTCGGTCAGAGCCTGCCTTCCGCGCTACACCTTGCGGCCGAGCAGACGCACATTCGACAAATTCATGTTCGGACCGAAAACGCAGGTACGGCCATGTGCGATGCCTATGCCCGTCTGACCGGAAAAGTGCCGGTCATGACGGCACAAAATGGGCCGGCGGCCACCCTCTTGGTGCCGGGCTTGGCCGAAGCATTGAAGGCATCGACGCCGATTCTTGCCATCGTGCAGGAAGTGGATCTGGCCTTTCGGGAGAAAAACGCTTTTCAGGAATACGACCACCGGGCCTTGTTCGCCTCCTGCGCCAAATGGACCGGCACCCTGGAATCCGCCGACCGGGTATATGACTACGTCAACCTTGCCCTGACCCACGCGGTCACGGGGCGCCCCGGTCCGACGGTCTTAATGGTGCCGGCCGGTGTGCTCTTGCAGGAAGCACCGGCTCTGCCCACCCCGCTATCCCAACGGGCGCTTTTCCCCTTGGATCGTCCCGTGGCCTCGGCCGACAAAATCCAAAACGCGGCGGACTTGCTGAGCGCGGCACGGCGCCCCTTGATCATCGCGGGCGGCGGTGTGCATTCCTCGGGCGCCGCGCGCCTGATCGAAAAACTGCAGGCGGAAGGGGGCTTTCCCGTAGGCACGACCTTGATGGGCAAGGGCGCCGTAGGGGAAGATCATGACCTGTCCCTTGGTGTGGTGGGTTATCTCATGGGCAAAATGGCGCCCAACCGGGATCATCGGCGCTATATCGAGACCGCGGACGTGGTCATGTTCGTGGGCGCCCGCAACAACCAGAACGGCACCGATAGTTGGCAACTATTTTCGGACGGGTCCCGGTTCATACATGTGGATATTGACGGGATCGAGGTGGGCAGAAACTACGACTGCTTGCGCCTGGTCGGCGATGCCCGCGAGACTCTCACCTCCCTGGTCTCCGCTTTATGGGCATCGTCGGCACCCCAGGAGAGGAAAGAAAGGGCCGAGCGGCTGGCCGCGCATCTGCCTGCCAAGCGACCCTTGCCGCAATGCATTCCGCCAAGCGACCATCGGGGCGTGCGGCCGGAGCGTATTGCCGATACGCTGAACAGGCTTTCCCCAAAGGGTACGATCTTCGCGGCCGATGCCAGCTATTCCTCGGCCTGGCTGGCCGGCTTTGGCCTGGCCAAGGCGTGCGGCGACCGTTTCATCCTGCCGCGGGGGCTGGCCGGGCTCGGTTGGGGTCTGCCCTATACCTTGGGGGCGAAGCTGGCCCACCCGGATCGCACGGTCGTGGGCATCAGCGGCGACGGCGGCTTCGCCCACGTTTGGGCAGAACTGGAGACCGCCGCCCGCTATCAGCTGAGTACCATCTCCATCGTGCTCAAGAATGGCGTGCTGGGCTATCAGCGGGACGCGGAAATCGTCAAGTTCGGCCGGCACACCGCGGCGATCCCCATTCATGAGATCGACCACGCCGCCATCGCCAGAGCCACGGGCTGCGTGGGCCTTACCATCGAGACGGCCGATGGCTTTGAGTCCGCCTTTGCCGAGGCGCTCACCATCGACAAACCCGTGGTGCTGGATGTCCGCACCGATCCGGCGGCCTTTCCCACCGTGTCCCTCTTCGACAATCTTTATGCCGATTCAGAGGCGACGCCATAACCACGACCATGACCAATTCCCCCTATGCAATCCTCTTTGAGCCGGTGAAAATTGGTCCGGTCACGGCGAAGAACCGCTTTTACCAAGCACCGCACGCTACCGGCATGGGATTTTCTTATCCCGACCACGCCATCGCTTATCGCGAGATGAAGGCCGAGGGCGGCTGGGGGGTGGTGTGTACCGAAGAGTGCATGATCCACCCCACGGCCGACCACTCGCCCTCGCCGCACATGAAGCTGTCGAGCGATGCCGACATTCCCTTCCTGGCCAAGATGGCGGAGGCCTGTCACAAACACGGCGCCCTCTTCGCTGTCGAGCTGTGTCACGCTGGAAAATCGGCCGCCAACAAGTTCACCCGCGAGTATCCCCTGGCGCCATCGCAAACCCACTACTGGAACTATGGGCCCTACGTGGCCAAGGCAGCCGACCGGGAAGACATCCGCAATGTCATTAAATGGCAGGCGGATGCCGCCAAACGCGCCATGCGGGCCGGCTGCGACATTGTTTATGTTTATGTGGCCCACGACCTTTCCCTGCCCATGCAGTTCCTGCTGCCACGATACAATCGACGTACGGACGAATACGGCGGCTCCCTGGAGAACCGGGTCCGCCTGTTCCGGGAGATGCTGGAAGCCACCAAGGACACCGTTGGGCACCGCTGCGCCGTCGCCGTGCGATTCGCGGTCGATGAAATGGTGGGACCCAAAGGGCTGCAGTGGCACAGCGAAGGTCGCGAGGTGGTGGAGATGCTGGCCGACCTGCCGGACCTATGGGACGTGAACGTGAGCGACTGGGCCAACGATTCCGGCATGTCCCGCTTTTTCGCCGAAGACTACCAGCGCGACTATACCGATTTTGTCAAGTCGGTCACCACCAAGCCGGTCGTCGGCGTCGGGCGTTACGTGAGTCCGGACCGCATGGTGGCGGCCATCAAAAAAGGGCGTCTGGATTTGATCGGCGCGGCCCGCCCCAGCATTGCCGATCCTTTCCTGCCGAAAAAAATCCAGGAAGGCCGGATCGCGGATATACGCGAATGTATCGGCT
>JANQKX010000624.1 GCA_028280915.1 Kiloniellaceae bacterium | reverse complement strand
ACCTCGGCGTTCAAGATTTTCAGGATCTGCACTAGAAACTGACCCACGCCCCCCGAGGCGCCGGTGACAAGCGCCACATCCCCGGCGGCCGCCCCCGCCATGAGCAGCATGTTCATGGCTGTGCCGCCCGAGCAGGGCAAGGTGGCCAGGTCCACATCCGCCACCGGAAGATCCTCGGGCAGGGTCACCGCGTTGCCGGCCGGCACCACGGTGAACTGGGCAAAAGCGCCGTCGAACTCGGACCCCAGAAAGCCGGCGCTGTCCAGTCCGGTTTGATCGTCGGGATCGAGCACATAAGGGGCGCAGATGACCCGCTCGCCCACCCGACCCGGGTCCACACCCCCGCCAACCGCGGCGATGCGGCCCACCGCGTCGGCCCCTTGAATGCGCGGGAAGGTCAGGCCGCCGGACCAACTGCCGTCTTCCTCGCTGTTCCCGTCAAGGCCGCCATCGGCGGTGGTGGCGCCGGTTACGTTTTGATTGTACCAACCGATACGCGTGTTGATGTCCGTGTTGTTCATCCCTGCGGCATTGATCCGCACCAGTACCTGACCCGGCCCGGGCCGGGGCGTGGGGACATCATCACGCCAGAGCAATCGGTCAAGGCCGCCGTGCCCGGTCAGCTGCACCGCGCACATGGTTTGCGGAACGATCATTTTACACCATTGGATAAAACGGAAAGACGTGCTCGGTTCGAAGTGGTTAGATTTCCACGATCTTTGCGTCGGGAGCGTTTTTCATCACCGACCGGATGCCGTTGTCCCGGGCCGCGGCCGTCTTATAGCTCTCGCTGGTGCCGATCACTTGTCCGTTGCCGGCCAGAAGATTAAAGCGGTGGCTGCCGTTCTTGCCCTCCCTGCGGTCGAAGCGCCCGTCGAGCTGGGCATTCTTCTTCACCGAGTTGATGCCATTCATGGCCCCGGCCTGCTGCTTGTAGCCCTCGCTGGCCAGGATTACCTGACCATTGCTGGCCTTCAAGCGAAAGCGAAACTCGCCCGCCTTGTCCTTGTAGAGTTCAAATTTTCCAGCCACTTTTTCCACTCCCCACGCTGTTGCTTTGTTTGGAACCTTAGACGCTTTTTGTGATATTGCAAAGTCACGCAAGGGAGTTCAAGAGCGGTTTGGGAGTAAACCTCAAATCCGGAGAGTTGTTGCCATGAGATGGCGCGGGCGCAGGCAAAGTTCCAATATTGAGGACCGACGCGGAACGACCGGTCGGCGTGGTGGCCGTGCGGGTGGCCGGCTACGGCTCCCCACCGGCTTTCGGTTTCCCTTTGGTCGTCGTCCCGGGGGTCGTCGTCCCGGGGGCCGTCGCTCTGGGGGCCGCCACCCCGGGAGTATACGTCGCGGGCGTGTTGGCAAAGGGGCGGGCATCGGTGGCTTTGCCCTGATCGCCATCGTGGTGATCGCCCTTTTGATGGGGGTCGATCCGCGTCAGTTCATCGGCGGCTTGGGGCCGGAAATCGGATTTGACCCCAGCGGTTATGGTGGGAGCGGTTATGAGGGGGATGGCTATGAAACCGGTCCGGACCCGTCGGCCGTGCCGGACGAATTACGCGATTTTGTCGCCGTGGTGCTGGCGGATACGGAAGACGTGTGGCACACCCTTTTCAAGCAGACCTGGGGCGAGCCTTATGAGGAGCCCCGCCTGGTACTCTTTACCGGCGGCGTGACCTCCGGCTGCGGTTTCGCCAGCTCGGCGGTGGGCCCGTTTTACTGCCCGGCCGATCGCAAGGTGTACCTGGATATGGATTTTTTCCGCACCCTGGCCGAGCGTTTTGCCGCGCCGGGCGATTTTGCCCAGGCCTATGTGATCGCCCACGAGGTGGGACACCATGTACAGACTCTCCTCGGGATTTCCCAGGGGGTGCGCGAGGCCAAGCAAGGCCTCTCCCAAGCCGAGGGCAATGCCCTTACGGTGCGCCAGGAACTGCAGGCCGACTGCCTGGCCGGGATCTGGGCCAACCATGCCGAACGCATTCGCGGTATTCTGGAGCCGGGCGATCTGGAGGAGGCGCTGAACGCGGCCAGCGCCATCGGCGACGATACTCTGCAGCGCCGTGCCCGTGGTCATGTGGTGCCGGATTCCTTCACCCACGGCACATCGGAACAGCGGCGGCGCTGGTTCAAGCGCGGTTTCGACAGCGGCCGGATTTCCGACTGCGATACCTTCCAGGCGGATCCGCTTTAACCGGCCCGGGGGTCAGGCGAACCCGCTTTAACCGGCCCTCAGGCGGTCGCGGCCCGGTCGCCGATCTCCAGCATGCGGTCCAGCACCTCGCAAGCGAATTCCAGATCCGCCCGGGCAATGTTGAGCGGCGGGGTCAAGCGGATGACGTTGGAGAAGAAGGACAGATAGAGCCCTTCGTTCATGGCGAACTTCATCATCTCCGGAATGGGCGCGGCTTTTTCGCCCTTGGCGTTGTAGGGCACCAGGGGCTCGCGGCTTTGGCGGTCCTTGACCAGCTCCAAGCCAATGAAAAGGCCCTTGCCGCGCACCTCGCCCACGCAGGGGTGCTTGTCGGCCAGATCCTTCAGCAGGCCCATGAGGATCTCGCCGCTTGCGGCCGCCTGCTCGACGATGTTTTCTTCCTGATAGATTTTCAAGGACGCCACGCCGGTGGCACAGGCCAAGGGGTGTCCGGCATAGGTCAGGCCGCCGGGAAAGGCGCGGGTTTTCAGCCAAGCGGCGAGGGATTCGGAAACGGTCATGGCGCCTAGGGGCACATAGCCGGAATTGATGCCCTTGGCGGTGGTCAGGATGTCGGGCACCACGTTCCAATGGTCGCAAGCGAACCACTTGCCGGTGCGCCCGAAACCGGCCATGACCTCGTCCATGATCAGCAAGATGCCGTGGCGGTCGCAAACCTCCCGGACGGATTGGAGGTAGCCGTCCGGTGGCACGATCAAGCCATTGGTGCCCACGATGGGCTCCATGATCACCGCCGCCACCGTGTTGGGATCGGCGTACATGAGAATCTCTTCCAGGTGGGGCCCGCCGCTGCACACCGGGCAGGGGTCCGGGTGGCCCGCCGGGCAGCGATAACAGTAGGGATCCAAAATGCGCACCACGCCGGCGCCGGCCTGGTCACCCAGGTGATGCCGGGGGTCACCGGTCAAGTTCAAGGCCCCGGCCGAGGCCCCGTGGTAGGAGCGGTAGCGGGCGACAATCTTGTTGCGCCCCGTGTAGTGGCGGGCCAGGCGGATGGCGTTTTCATTGGCCGCCGCGCCGCCCGTGGTGAAAAAGGTCGACGTGAGATTGCCCGGCGTCAGCTCGGCCATCATGGCCGCCAGCTCGGAGCGGGCCTCGTTGCCCATGGCCGGGCCGATGTAGCACAGCTTGTCGGCTTGCTCTTTGATCGCCTGCACCAGGCCCGGGTGCTGGTGGCCCAGGTTCATGTTGACCAGTTGAGATTCAAAATCCAGATAGCGCTTGCCGGTGGAATCCCAGAACCAGCTGCCGGCGCCGCCGGTGATGACCCGGGGTCGGCTGCCTTGCACGGACCAGCTTTGAATGTAGTTGTTGGCATGGACCTCTTGAATCCATTCCGGGTCGTGGTTCAGGTCGTGGTCTTCGATCAGGGCGTGGCTCATCTGCGGTGTGCTCCTTTGTCAAAGGGCGCGTTTCGACGTCTGGGTTACGCGTCTTGCCGGGGCAAGAGGTTTTCGGGGTCATAGGCGGCCTCGCCCAGCACCACGGCGCGGCGGGGTGCACCCATGACGATCACCTCCAGCTCGGTGCCGGGCTCGGCGGCCTCGGGTTTAACATAGGCAAAGGCCAGGATCTTGCCCACACTGTGGCCGTAGGCGACCGAGGCGGTAGAGCCCACCACCCGGCCGTTGAGCCGCACCGCCTCGCCGCCGTGCCCGTCCTCCTTGCCGTCGGGCTCGATGGCCAGGTATGCGCAGACCCAGGGCAAGGTACTCTCCAGGCTCTTTTGCGTGGCCTCCTTGCCGACGAAGCCGGCTTTGTCCAGTTTGACGAAACGCATCACGTCCGCTTCCGGCAGGGTCACCTCGTTGGTGAGCTCGCCGGCGCCCTTGAACATTTTTTCCATGCGCATGACGTTCATGGCAAAAGAGCCGTAGTCGACGACCCCATGGGCCTGCCCCGCCGCCCAGAGGGCATCGTAGACCGCCAGCATGTGCTCCCGCGGGCCGTGCAGCTCCCAGCCCAGCTCGCCGGCATAGGACATGCGAAAGGCCCAGATGGATCGGCCGGCCACGGTGATCTCCTGCGCCGAAAGCCAGCGGAAGGAGCCATTGTCCAGGTCGGCGGCGGTGGTCGCGGCCAATACCGCCCGGGAGCGGGGGCCTTGCAGGGCAATCGCCGACCAATCGGTGGAGCGGTTGATGACGTTGAAGGCCTCGGCCTGGTGATGATGGTTCAGGTGATCCAGCAGGCGCTGCTCAAAGAAGGCCGCGCAAACCAGATAAAAACGGTCTTCGGCCAAACGCACAACGGTCAGTTCGATCTCAATACGGCCCCGGCGGTTGAGCAAATGGGTCAGCACGATGCCGCCGACCTTCTTGGGCAGACGGTTGGCGATTAAACCCTCCAAGAAGACTTCGGCGTCCGGGCCGGCCACTTCCACCTTGGTGAAGGCGGAGATATCCATGAGGCCCACGCCGTCGCGCACGGCCTTGACTTCCGCGCCGACCACATCGTGCACCACGTTGCGGCGGAAGGAATAGTGGTCCTCTTGCGCCACGCCCTCACGGGCGAACCAACGCGGCCGTTCGTGGCCATAGACCTCCTCGAAGACGGCGCCATTTTCCTTCAGCCGGTCGTAAAGCGCACTGGGCTTGATGGGGCGGCCGGCCAGGCGGTTGAAGTGGGGGAAGGGGATTTCGTGGCGCAGGCAGTAATCTTCCTTTGCCTTGACCACTTGCCACTCCTTGGTGGCGTAGGCGCCGAAGCGGCGCGGGTCGAATTCCCGCATGGAGATATCGGCGGCGCCATGCACCATCCAGCGGGCCAGCTCCCGGGTCAGCCCCGGGCCCCAGCCGATCCCGATCTGGGTGCCGCAGCAGCACCAATAGTTCTTCACGCCCGGCGCCGGGCCGATCAGCGGGTTGCCGTCCGGGGGATGGGAGATGGCGCCGTGCACCTCCCGCTTGATGCCCAATTCGGCGAAGAGGGGCATGCGGTCCAGGGCGTTTTCCAGCCAGGGCATGATGCGGTCGTAGTCGGCCTCGAAAAGCTCGTTTTCCGCCTCCCAGGGGCAGTGGTCCTCCCACACCGAATTGGGGTTTTCCTTTTCGTAGATGCCGATCAGGCCCGATTTCTGCTCCATGCGGATGTAGCCGGACACCATCTTGTCGTCGCGGATCACTGGCAGTTCAACGTCCAGATCCTTGAATTCCGGCACCGTGTCGGTCACCAGGTAGTGGTGGGTCATGGAGGTCATGGGCAGTTGCAGGCCGCTCCACTCGCCCATCTGCCGGGCATAGGTGCCGCCGGCGTTGACCACGTGCTCGCAAAGGATGCTGCCGTGCTCGGTGGAGACTTTCCACTGGCCGTCCGGCAGCTGGGTGACGTCGGTGGCGCGGCAGCGGCGGATGATCTTGGCGCCCAGCTGGCGGGCGCCGATGGCCAAGGCCTGGGTCACGCCCGAGGGGTCCACATGGCCGTCATCCGGGGTGTGCAGGGCACCCTTTACCCCCTCCAGATTATAGAAGGGATGCAGCTCGGCGATACGATCCGGCCCGACCAGCTCAATGTTAAAGCCCAGCGCCCGGCCCACGCTCAAGGTGTGGCGCAGCCAGTCCATCTCGTCTTCCGTACAGGCCAGACGGAAGGAGCCGCAGCCATGCCAGGTGACCGACTGGCCCGTCTCCGCCTCCAGTTTGCCGGCGTAGAGGCCGATGTTGTAGTCCACGCAGCGGCCCAGGCCGAAGCTGGATGTGGAATGGGTGATCTGCCCCGTCGCGTGCCAGGTGGAGCCAGAGGTGAGCTCGGCCTTTTCCAGCACCACCACGTCGGTCCAGCCCTCGTGGGCAAGGTGATAAGCCAGGCCGCAGCCCATGATGCCGCCGCCAATGATCACGACCCGTGCCGACGACGGCACTTTCGCGGAAGGTTCTTGTGACACCGGATGAAAATCCTCTGCAGGGGGGAACGAATTTCATGGACAGAAAATCAAAAATTTGTACAATAGTCAATCATGAAAAATATTTTTGTACCATCAATCGAAATGAAGTGACGTGGAACGGACGGAATTGGAGCGAGCTGAGAAAGTGCAGAAATCACCCCACCAGGACGTCTTGGACAGCGTTGCCTCCCAATTGCCCGAGCTGACGCCCGAGTTGCGCAAGGCGGCCGCCTATGTGCTGGAGAATCCCAACGACGTGGGCGTCTCCTCCATTCGGGAGATCGCCGAGGCGGCCCAGGTCAAGCCCAACACCTTCGTGCGCATGGCTCGGTCCTTGGGCTTCGAGGGCTACGATGATTTCCGCGCCCCTTTCCGGGAGGAGCTGCGCAACGGGGCGACCAATTTTCCCGACCGGGCCCGTTGGCTGCAGTCCTTGTCCAAGGGCGGCAAGCTGGGCGGCCTCTATGCGGAGATGGCGGCCAGCGCCGTGGGCAACATCGAACGCAGCTTTGCCGCCACCGATGCTGCCCGGGTGAAGGCGGCGGCGGATCTGATCGTGGCCGCGCGGCGCACCTATGTCTTGGGCGTGGGTATCAATCACACCCTGGCCCGGTCCTTTGCCTATTTGGCGGGCATGGCCCTGGACAGCATCGAGGCCATTCCCCGGCAGGGCGGCCATGCGCTGGACGACCTGGCCCGGGCCGATCGCCGCGATGTGCTTTTCGCCATGACCTTCAAACCCTACCGGACCGAGGTGGTGGAAGCGCTTGCCGTCGCCAAGGCGCAAGGGGTTACCATCATCGGCATTTCCGACAGCCCGGCCTCGCCGCTGGTGGTGGGCAGCGACCACGGTTTTGTGGTCCATTCCGACACGCCGCAGTTTTTCCCCTCGACGGTGGCGACCGTTGCCCTGCTCGAGACAATCATGGCATTTGTCATCGCGGATGCCAGCCCGGATGTCATCGCCAATATCGAACGCTTTCATGAACGCCGCCACGCCTTGGGCATTTATTTGGAGGAATCAAACCCGAAATGAACGCGCCTGATACCTTGGTTCGCTCTTTGGACGCCCGCTACTACACCGACCCGGCCATCTATCAAAAAGAACAGCAGGGCCTGTTTGCCAAAACCTGGCAGTTCGCCGGTCATGAATCCCAGGTGGAGCGGACCGGCGACTATTTCTCTTTCGAGATTGCCGGGCAGAGTCTGTTCTGTATCCGCGGGCGGGACGGGGTCTTGCGCACTTTTTATAACGTTTGCCAGCACCGGGCCCACGAATTGGTCTCGGGCAGCGGCAACTGCAAGGTCATCGTCTGCCCTTACCACGCCTGGACCTACGAGCTGACCGGCGGCCTGCGGGCCGGGCCGAACTTGAAGGCCGTGGCCGGCTTTTCCCGTCAGGACATCTGTCTGACCGAGGTGAAGACCGAGGTTTTCTGGGGCTTTATCTTCGTCAATCTGGACCCGCAAGCCGAGCCCATGGATTCCTGGTTCCCCGGCGTGCGGGAAGAACTGGGCGCCTTTGTGCCCCATATCGAACAACTCAAGCCACTGGAGTGGGTTCAGGTCAGCGAAAAATGCAATTGGAAGGTCTCGGTGGAGAACTATTCCGAATGTTATCACTGCGCTTTGAACCATCCCACTTTCGCCACCGGGGTGGTCAAACCGGAAACCTATGACATCCGGCCGCAAGGCCACTGCCTGCGCCACACCACGGAGTGTCAGAACCTGGACCGCATGAGCTATCCCATCGACCTGGAGGCCAACGCCCATGCCGGGGATTATTCCTCCTGGTTCCTCTGGCCCGCCTTTTCGTTCCAGGTCTACCCGGGCAACGTGCTCAACACCTATCACTGGCGGTCCACGGGGGTGGAAACCTGCGATGTGTGGCGGGGCTGGTACACCATCGACGGGGTGGATTCCGAAGTCATCCATCGCCTGGCGGTGCAGGATCGGGCGACCACGGTGGAAGAAGATATTTTGCTGGTCGAGTCCGTGCAGCGTGGCCTACATAGTCGGGGCTATCGGCCGGGGCCGCTGGTGGTCGATCCGAAGTGCGGCGTGAATTCGGAACATTCCATCATGGCCCTGCAACAATGGATGCGAGAGGGAGCGGATGCCTGAGATAAAATCCTATTGGCAAAACTACATCGGCGGGGAATGGGTCGATGGGGGCGCCGGGCGCCTGACCGTGGAAGACCCGGGCAGCGGTGAGCCGCTCGCCGAGCAGGCCCTGGCCGACGGGGCCGATGTGGACCGGGCCGTTGCCGCGGCCAAGGGCTGCCACGAGTCCGGGGTTTTGACGGACATGCGGCCGGTCGTGCGCGGCCGCATGGTGAAAAAGATCGGCGAGATCCTGCTATCCCGGCAGGAGGAGATTGCGACCGTTTTGTGCCGGGAGGCCGGCAAGCCCTTGTGGGAAGCGCGGGGCGAGGTCGCCGGCGCGGCTCGGTACTTCGAATACTACGGCAGCCAGGCGGAAACCCT
>JANQKX010000621.1 GCA_028280915.1 Kiloniellaceae bacterium | reverse complement strand
CGGCGGGTCCTGGGCCAAGCGCACGGTCACGGGTAAGTTGTGTTTTGGGCCGGGCTTTGTGCTGCGCACGGCCAGCGAGTTTTTCTTGCTGGGTGCTATTGGCCGGCCGCGCTATGTGAGCAAGAGCCAGCGGAACCATATCGATGCCCCGCGCCGGGAACATTCCCGCAAGCCCGATGAAATCTTTGAAATCGCGGCGGCGCTGCGCCCCAAAGTTCCGAGCTTGGAGTTGTTTTCCCGGGAAAACCGCCCCGGGTGGGATTGCTGGGGCGATCAAACCGGGCGGTTTTCGGAGGTCGGGGCATGATGGGCTTACCCCACGCTGGCCTTATGGCCCCGTACGGAGATGCCGCCCTTTTTCGCCGAAACACTGGCGGCCTTGGCGGCCCGGGGCTGGTAGAGGGCCCAGAAGAGATGGGGATCGGCGGCCAGCTGGCGGCAAAAGACGCGGGTGGCCAGCGGCACTTCGGTGGTGCCGTCCCGGTAGTTGAAGACGGTGCGGCGGGAGATGCCCAGCAGGCCGGCCACGTCCTCGGCGGTCAGTTTCAGGCCGTCCTGCCAGGCGGTGAAGGCGGCGCCGTCCATGGGCGCCGCCAGGTCCTGGCCGGCGATGAGGCGCTGCAGGGTCTCGACGGACAAATCGAGGTCCTGGCCCGGCCATTCGATGCCGGCGCCAAAGGGCCCCAATTGCACGGTGTTGAAAACCGCCGGGTCCCGCAAGGGGGCCATGATCGCCGAACGGTCCAGCATGCCGGCCAGGCTGACGTTGGCGCGGCGGCCGTCGTCGAAGGTGACGGCCAGGGTCATGGGCCGGTCCGGGTCCGGGGCCACATCCGTCAGGCGCACCAGCGGCGGGCCGATATCGAGGACGTCGTCCTCGTCTGTTTGGGGGCCGGGTTGTTGGCGGGATTTCCGGTGGGTCATGTGCCTTGTTCCTTTTCAGTCATGGTATTTGCGCCAGGTTTCCATCAGCAGGGCTTGGTTTTCGGCGGCCCAGACCTTGACGCGGCGGATGTCCCGGGGGCGCAGGCCTTGGGATTGGATCACGCTCAGGCTTTCGATGGTGATCTTGGCGCCGATGCGCTTCCCGTTCACGTGGAAATGGGGGATGCCGTGATCATGCGTGTAAATCATGATGCGGTAGGCTCCAAAGTCTTTGATCGTCGGCATTTCCGTCTCCCTATGCACTTAAAGATAGGTGCAATCGTTGCACTTGTCAAGGCAAATCGTGCAAATATTGCACTATTTTCGGAAAGGGCCGGATATGGGTGAGTTGATTTCGACCCTGCAGGACAAGTTGCGGGGCATTTACCGCTTGAAGGTGGAGGGGCCGCCCATCGTGGGATCGAACGTCTATACCCGTCGCTATGACCAATCGGTGTTGCCGCCGCTGCAGCTGGAAGCGGCGGACCGCATCGACGAATTGGAAGGGGAAGTGGCCAAGCTGGCGGCGCAAAAAACGATCCTGGAGCTGACCGTGTCGGGTCTGGCGGGGGAAAACGCGGCGCTGCGCGCCCGTTTGGGCGAGCCGCCGGCAACACAAGAGGGGGACTCGGCATGAACGGGCGGTGGTTTTGGATTTTCTACCTATCGGGCTGGGTGTTGACCACGGGTCATATGGCAGCGCGGTGGTTGCCGGCATCGGATCAACCGGAGTTCACCAATGCGGCCGGCGCCGCCGCCAGCTTGGCTGTCCTCAACGGGGCCTTTTGGCCGTTCTATTGGGCGACCAAAGTTTGGCAATGGGTGCTGGCATGAACGTTCAAACAAAAGCGTCGGGGCGCTGCCCCGCCCCCCGGGAGGGGTGTTTTGGTGGGCAAGAAGAGCTACAAGCCTTGAAAGCCCGGCTGCCCTTAGCGGATTTGGTGCGGCGGTATTCGGTCAAGTTGATCCCGTCGCAGCAGGAGTTCAAGGGATTGTGTCCCTTTCACGCGGAAAAGACGCCGTCGTTCACGGTGGTGCCCCAGGGCGGGTTTTATCATTGCTTCGGCTGCGGGGCCAATGGGGATCATTTTGATTTCCTGCAGGCCATGGAGGGTTTGACCTTCAATGAAGCCAAGGCGCGCCTGCGGGAGCTGGTGGGGCTGGAAGGGGTCGGCCGCCCGGCGGCGCGGGCGCTTCGAGCGGTGGAGCAAAACCAGGCGCGGGCGAGGGCGGGGGAGGAAAGTGCCGCGGCCAAGACCGCGCGGCGGCGGGACTATGCCCGGGCGCTCTGGCGGGCGGCCGGCCCGGCGGACGGCACGCTGGTGGAGAGCTATCTGCGGGCGCGGGGCATCAATATCGCGGATCTGCCGGACGGGCGGGTGCCGCCTTCCCTCCGCTTTCATGCCGCCTTGGACTATCCCTATGCGGCGCAACGGGGCAGCTTGCGCCTGCCCGCCATGATTGGTCTGATCCAGGCCGGCCCGGGGGAGATCATCGGGGTGCACCGCACCTTTTTGGACCCGAGCGGGGCCGGCAAGGCGGATGTGGGGACGCCTAAGATGATGCTGGGCAAGGCGTCCGGCGGCGCGGTGCGTTTCGCCAAGGCCGGGCCGCGCTTGATGATCGCCGAGGGCATCGAAACCGCCTTGTCGGTCCTGGCGGCGCAAGGGGGGCGGCCCTGCGCCCTGCCCATATGGGCGGCGCTGAGCCTGGGCAACTTCGCCGCCATCGACCTGCCCCGGGGCGTCCAGGCGGTCACCATCCTGGCGGACGGGGACGGCAAGGACCCGGCCATCAATCAACGTATTTTGGCCGAAGCCACCCGGCGCTTTCAAAACGAAGGCCGCTTCGTGCGCCTCGCCAAGCCCGGCCCGGGCCTGGATTTTAATGACGTGCTCGCCCGGCCGGAGGGCGACCCGCACGGCGGGGGCGATTAGTTTGGAGGAAGGGACATGAGCGAAGATAATGATCGAATGCCGGGGCGCTCGGCGCGGTCCATGATCATCTCGCCCCGCAGCCGCCGGCAGGAGCTGCGGGTGGGGAAGCTAGTAATGGTTTTGGACGAAACCCAGCGAAACCCCATCCTGGTAACCGAGCCGGCATTCCTGGAGCTGCCGGCCCGGCGGGCGAAATGGGACAGGGAGGACAAAAGGTGAGATCGCTAAAAATCACGGCCCTAGCGGCCGCGCTCACCATCGTCATCGCGCTGGGCGCGCCGGCGGGGCAAAAGCAGCGGCCGGCCATGGTGGTCTATGACGTGAGCGTCTTTGACGTTTATGACGGGGACACCTTTTGGGTGCGCTGGGAGATCCCCGGCAGCTATGCCAGGACCGACCGGCGGGTGCGCTTGCTGGGCGTGGACACGCCGGAAATCAATGGCAGGTGCGCGGCGGAAAAGGACTTGGCGGTGGCCGCGCGGGAGTTCGTGCGGGAGCAAACCGCCGCCCCGGTCACCATGGAGATTTACGGCACCGATAAATACGGCCGCACGCTGGTGCGGATCATCACCCATGACGGCGGCGATCTGTCGGACCGCCTGCTGGCACAAGGATTGGGGCGCATCTACACCGGCGGCAAACGCCTGCCCTGGTGCCCGGAGGAGGATTGATGATCCAAAGCGATAAATGGCTGGTGATCGTCACCTTGTTCGCGCTGATGCTGGCCGGGGCTTTTCTGACCAGTGGGGACAGGATGTTTCCTGCGCCATCGGCCCACCAGCAGGAGGCGGCGCCATGAGACGCTATCGCGCCCTTGCGAAAGGGCAGGCCTGGCCGGGGCTGATTTTGAGGGGAGCGCGGGGATGAAGGAAGATTACACACTGGTCGCCGCCGTCTTCCTTTTTTGGGCTCTGCTCACCTTCTTGCCGCCCGTCTTCCGGGTGGCGGTGTACATCGAACTGAGCCCGGAAAGCTACGAAAAATTCATCGAGATGGTTGAGAGGGAAGCCCCATGACCAAGATCGAATGGGCGGAGGAGACGTGGAATCCCATCGTGGGCTGTTCGGTGATCTCGCCGGGCTGCACCAATTGCTACGCCATGAAAATGGCGGGGACCCGGCTGAAGCACACCGCCGCCTATGAGGGATTGACCCGCCCCAGCAAGGCCGGGCCGGTGTGGAACGGCAAGCTGCGCCTGGTGAAATCGGCCCTGGACAAGCCGGTGAGATGGCAAAAGCCGCGGCGCATCTTCGTCAATTCCATGGGGGATTTGTTTCACAACTCCAGTCAGCGCCCTTGGATCGACGCAATTTTTGTGGTGATGGAAGAAGCTAAGCACCATCAGTTTATGGTGCTAACCAAGCGAGCCGCGAACATGTTCGCCTATATGAAGGCGAGGCAGCGTCGGGGCTTGCGGCCGCCGCCAAATGTCATCTTGGGTGTGTCGGTGGAAGACCAGGATCGGGCAAACCATCGTATCGGGTGGCTGGCGCAAACCCCTGCGGCGTTGCGGTTTTTGTCCTGCGAGCCCTTGCTGGGGCCGCTGGATCTGACGCCCTATCTGGACGGCATTGATTGGGTGATCGTCGGCGGTGAAAGCGGGAAAGGCGCCCGGCCCATGCACCCGGATTGGGTGCGCTCGCTCCGGGATCAATGCCGGGCCGCCGGCGTGCCGTTTTTCTTTAAGCAGTGGGGGCATTGGCAACATGGCAGCGGTTTCCGACGGGACGCCAAGGCGGTCTTGCCCGACGGTTATGTGTGCGACTTCACCAAAGACGCGCTGATCGAAGCCGACAGAAACGGCCGGCCCGCCAAAAAAGGTGAACTGATGGCACCCGTTGGCAAAAAGGCCGCCGGGCGCCTGCTGGACGGCCGGGAATGGAACGACATGCCGGGGGTGACCCCATGAAAACCCCTCGGGTCGACAGATGCTGGTGCGGGGCGCCGGGGCCCTATGGGGACTTTTCCGGGCAGTATTGCGCCGCGCACCTGCCGGCGGATTTCTGGGTGCACCGGGACGGGCCGGCAAGGCCGCAAAGCGAAAGCCCGCGGGCGCGGCCCGCGAAGATACCCGGGCGGCGGGAGCCGTCGCGCTTGGGCCCCTCGGGGCCCCGAGGACAGGGGAAATTGTTGTGACCGTTTATGTGGACCCGTCCCGCCATCCTTATGGGCGGATGATCATGTGCCATATGTGGGCCGATACGGAAGCGGAGCTGCACGCCTTTGCCGAGCGCCTAGGCCTGCGGCGGGCTTGGTTTCAAGAGCCGCCCAAGGCGCGCTGGAAGCATTATGACATCTGCCGCAGCAAGCGGGCCTTGGCGGTGAAGCTGGGCGCGGTGGAGACGGACATCTATGGCCCGTCCGAGTTCTTGGCCCGGCAAAGTGGCAACGGCTTGCTCCTGGCCCAGATTGCCCTGCGCCGTGCCCGTCGCGCCCACGCCGTGGAAATGGCGAAATTGTTGTGACCCACAAGCTGAGAGGAAAAAGGGCCATGAATAAAAAGAGCCGAGAGGACGTAATCGCTGACCGGGCCTGGGCGGCGTTTGAAGTGGTTCATCAGGCTGAACGCGAATATCGCGACCCAAAAGTCCCCATGCATGAAAAACCCAATCAGATGTCGGTTTGGTTCCGGCTGCAAGATCTCTTGAAGGAATGGGATGCCGAGGATTTTCCCGAGAAAGCCGCCTAGCCCCTCCCCAACTAAACCGCCGCAATCGCGGCTCTGTCATCTGAGCCACCATGTCCGAAACCGACGTTCTTTCCATTGTGGATGGGGCCGCGCCCCCGCCGCCCGATGACCGGGCCTTGGCCGATTTGCCGCGCAATGATTACGGCAACGCGCGGCGGTTGTGCGGCCGCTTTGGCCAGGAGCTGCGCTTTGTGGACCGTTCGGGCTGGCACCATTGGGACGGGCGGCGTTGGAACAAGGAGGCGGGGGAGCTGCAGGCCTTGGTGCGGGCCCAGGAGACGGCCTTGGCCATCAAGGACGAAGCCGCCGCCTTCGCGGCCGATCCGCCGCCCTGGATAAATGACAAGGAATTGAAGGGCTGGTACGCGAACCACAAAAACTGGGGGGTGAAAAGCGGCAACCTGACCAAGGCGAATGCCATGCTGGCCATGGCGGCGCCCCATCTCTGGGCGGGTTTTAACGAAATGGACAGCCACCCTTTCCTGTTGAACGTGGAAAACGGCACGCTGGAATTGGACCCCGCCGGCGGCGCGCCGGCGCTGCGTCCGGCGGACCAGGGGGACTTGCTGACCAGCCTGGCCGAGGTGACCTATGACCCGGCGGCGGGTTGTCCGGCCTTTCGCAAATTCATGGTCGATATCCTGCCGGACCCGGAGATGCGCCTCTTCCTACAGATCTATTTCGGCTATTGCCTGTCGGGCGATATCCGCGAACAGGTGCTGTTGTGCTGCTATGGCAAGGGGGGCAACGGCAAGTCCACCTTGCTGGGCCTGATCGCGGAGATCTTGAACGATTACGCCGTGGGGCTGCCCATCCAGTCGTTTTTGCACAACGACCGCCGTGGCGGCGCGGATGCCACGCCGGATCTGGTGCGCCTGCCCGCCGCGCGCATGCTGATGGCCAGCGAGCCGGACGAGGGGTCCAGGCTCAGCGAATCGGCCATCAAGTCAATGACCGGTGGGGAGAAGATGCAGGCACGGTTTTTACGCGGGGAGTTTTTCGATTTTTTCCCCCACTTCAAGATCATCCTGAGCTTCAACAACCGGCCGCAGATCCGGGGCAAGGACGAGGGGATCTGGCGGCGGCTGCGCATGCTGCCCTTTGAACAGAAGTTCGAGAACAACGCGGACGATACCTTGCCGGCGCGGCTGCGGGGGGAAAAACCGGGCATTCTGAATTGGATGCTGGACGGCTATAGCCTGTGGCGGGAGCGGGGCTTGCCCTATCCGGAGAAGATCCGCGCGGCGACTCATGCCTATCGCTCCGAAAGCGACCCGATCGGGGAATTCGTTCTGGCCAACTGTGATCGCCGCGACGGGCTGACCATCCAGGCGTCCCGGTTTTATCAGGCCTATGCGGTTTGGGCCAAGGCCAACAACGAGAACGAGCTGAATGCCACGATCTTTGGGCGGCGGCTGCGCAGCATGGGGATCGAAAAGGACAAGATCGGCGGCTTTACGGTCTATCAGGACATTGGCCTGACGGCTCAGGCGGAAGCGGAGCTGTTGCCGCAGGATTCCCTGGGGGATGATGAAGGAGACACATAAGGAGGAGACTAGATGACCCGATCAAATTTACCGTACAACGGTTGCATCGATTGCCGACACTTTTTGCCCAGCGCCAAGGAAACCGAATTGGTCGGTTTGGACATGGGCGAATGCCATCGGTTTCCGCCCAAACCGCGGCGAGAGTGGCCTATCGTCATGGAGGTGGATTTTTGCGGCGAGTTTGAGCTGGCCCCTAAACCTGATGGTGGTGGCGAATCAAATCCGCAACGGTTTATCCGCACCCAATGTTTCGAACATCCCGATTATGAGGTTACGGCGGCGGACCTTTACCGCGCCTTTGTCTCTTGGTGCCGCCTGGAACAATGGCCGGAAATGACGGAAACCACCTTTGGCGGTTACATGACGGCCATGGGTTTTCAGACGAATAGTAAGCTCACGAAGACCTATCAAGGGGTAAAGCTCACGGAATCGGCGCGGCGCGTTCTCCTGCTGGAAGGGGACGAATTGGGGTATGGCGATGAGGGTTGATCGCGGCCCCTTTTGCGCTGAACAGGTCTGGCGGGTTTGGCGGGTTGCCGCCGCCGCCGTTCAGCCTTGGCGGGGAGTGCTGGCGGCACATGCGCCCTTTGCGTTTGCGGCGGGGCTCAAACCCGCCAGACTATCCAGTACCCTTCGGGCGAAAAAGCCTGATAAATCAAGGGCCGCTGGAGGGTTGGCGGGTTTGGCGGGTTTTGACCTGTTCCGCGTATGTGGGATGCCTATGCGTTTATATAGGGGAATAGGGACCAACTATCCAAACCCTCCAACCCTCCATAAGGCAAGGCCCCCATAGGGGCTCATGTCCCCCCTTCCCTGTCGGTCTTTCCCTCTCGCCTTTAGGACACACCCATGCCCTTGCCCAAGCCCCGCTCCCACAAGACCGCCGCGCCCATCCACATGACCCATCCCGCGGTGCGGGTGGCCAATGCCCTGGAGGGTGGCCCTGATCCCGACGATCCCACATGGACGCCGCGCGACGTGGAGGAGATCTTAAGGGGGACACTGCAGGCCTATCTGTCCCAGCCTCTGCGCTTGCGGGATTGGCCCATGGATCTACGGGCGGAGATGCCCGATGTGCTCCAGAACTATTGGGAGAACTATGGCAAGAAAGATCCGGACCTTAAGGCCAGGCCACGGCCCACCGGTCGACAGCTGGACGAGGCCGACCGGGCCGCGGTGTGGCTGCTATGGTTGAAGCCCAGGCCGCGCAAGGTGGTCTCGGCCCGCCTGTTCGGCGTACGCTGGCGCATGATTGAGGGCTTCACTGGGCAGAACAGGCGCTGGCTAAAGCCCAACGTCTATGACCGCAGCCTGTCCATCATTGCGGTGCGGCTGGAGCGGGAGAAAATTTATTTCAAAAAAGACTTCCCAAATGTGCGCAATTTTGCTAGGTAAATTTGCTATGGCGAAGCCACGAACGCCCGCACCGGAAAACGGCCGCGGGCGTTTCCTGTTTCAGGGCCACATTTCCTAATCAAATCAACACCTTAGCCCTTCGACTCGGCACGCCCGCCCGCCGCGAGAGGAGGCCCGCGTTCGACCGTCCAAGCGACCGGCGCGGGTCCTTCCTGGCCCCCAAAAGCGTCACGGGGCGGCTTCGCGCGGGGGTTTTCCAGTGGGTGGGTGGTTTTGGTGGCTTAACGGCCGGGAAGATTTGGGATTTTCGGAGCGCTTGGGTTAACGGATGGAACGGGAGATCATCAGCCGGGCCGAATTTGCGCGGCGGATGGGGATTTCCAGGGCCGCGGTGACCCAGGGAATCGAAAAGGGCGTGCTGGACGAGGGCGCGGCCCTGGAAGACGGGCAAATCGCCTGGCCCGATGCCGAGCAGCAATGGCGGGCCAACACCAACCCGGCCAAACGACCGGATGACAAAAAATCGTTCAATGAATCCCGGGCGGAAAAGGAAGCGGCGCAAGCGGAACTGGCCAAGATCCGACTGGCGGAAAAAAGGGACGAACTGCGGCCCCGGACCGAAATCGAGCGGGCGGTCACCGATTGCGGGATCCAGTTCAAGCGGCTGGTATCGGGCATTCCCCAATGGGCCGATGAGGTGGCCGGCGAATCGGGCGGGGATGCCTTGGCGGCGCGGGGCGTGCTGAAAAAGAAAGCCCGAGAACTGCAGAAAGAAATGGAACAGGCCATGCTGCGGCTTGTCTAGCTGCCCATGGAATCAACACAGAGCCTTGTGGCCCGGGCCTTCGCCGAAGCGCTGAAGCCCGACCCTATCATCCTGCCCAGCCAATGGGCGGCGGACAACATCATCGCGCCGGACGGTCCTTACGCCGGCAAAAAATGGGACCCGAGCATCACACCGTTTTTGCCGGAGATCCTGGACTGCATGTCCTGGGAGCACCCCTGCAACCGGGTGTCAGTACGAAAGTCTGCCCAGGTGGGCCTGACGTTTTTGGGCATTGCCCTGATGGGTTATGTGGTGGATATCAGCCCCGCGGCGGCGATGATGGTGACCTCAACGGGGGACGTGGCCAAGCAGTTCAACCGGGAGAAACTGCAGCCGGCGATCGAGGCCAGCCCGACCCTGGCGGGTAAAGTGGAGGAACAAAAGAGCCGGGCGTCGGAGGGGTCCACCGGGCTGTTCAAACGCTTTCCCGGGGGCTTTTGGGCCATATCGGGGGCCAATTCCTCGGCCGCTTTGCGGGGCAAAACGGTCCAGGTGATCTATTGCGACGAGATCGACGACTGGCCGTTGGACCTGGACAAACAGGGCGACCCCATGAAAATGGTGGATGCGCGGCAAATCGCCTTCCACGCCACGGGGGAATACAAAAAACTGGAGGCCTCCACGCCGACGATCCAGGGATCGTCGCGCATCGACGAGGCTTTCGAGGCGGGGGATCAGCGTCATTACCAGGTACCCTGCCCGGATTGTGGCGAAAGACAAAAGCTGAGCTGGGACAACGTGGTTTTTGACAAGACCTATCCCCACAACGCCCATTACAAATGCCCCCATTGCGGCGTGCTGATTCCCCACCACAAAAAGCGGGGCATGCTGGCGCAAGGGGAATGGGTGGCGGATGTACCGGAGCCGGGGCGCCACCCGTCGTTTCACATCAACGCGCTTTATTCGCCGCTGACCACCTGGGACAAAATGGTGGAGGCCTGGCTGGCGGCGGAGAGCGATCCCACCGCGCTGAAAACTTTCTATAACCTGTGGCTTGGGGAATCCTACAAGGTGCAGGGCGAGGCGCCGGAGGCTGAACGGCTGTTCGAGCGGCGCAGTGACTATCAGGCCGGCCGTATCCCCGCGGGCGGACTGTTCCTGACCGCTGGCGTGGACGTGCAAGCGGACCGCCTGGAAGTGGAGGTGGTGGCCTGGGGTCTGGGCAAGACCAGCTGGTCGATCGAAAGCTTGGTGCTTGAAGGCGACACGGCCGAACAAGCGGTATGGAGGGAGCTGCGTAGGGTCAAGACCCGGTCCTATTTCGACACGCTGGGCAATGAACGGCGCATTGAAATGATGGCCGTTGACAGCGGTTACCGCACCCAGATGGTCTACAATTTTTGCCGGACCGACCGACAGGTCATGGCGATCAAGGGTCTGGGCAGTCAGCACGCGCCGCCGATCGGGACACCTTCAAAACAAGAGGTCACGGTCTCGGGCAAGCGGCGTGCCGCCAGCATTCAGCTTTGGCCGGTGGGCACCTGGCAGCTGAAGGCCGAGCTTTACGGCCTGTTGAACTTGGAGGGGCCCAGCGAGAGCGGCGGCTATCCGCAAGGCTGGTGCTTCTTTCCAAAGGATTATGACCTGGGATTCTTCCAGCAGCTGACCTCGGAGATCTTGGTCGAAAAGCAGCGCCGGGGCTTCATGGTGCCGGAGTGGCACAAAAACCCCAGGGTGCGAAACGAAAAGTTGGACTGCCGGATCTATGCCATGGCCGCCGGATACCGCCTGCAGATGGGCCAATACACACAAGCTCAATGGCAGCGACTGGCGGCCGAGCGCGGCGCGCCGCCACCGGAAAACGAAATGGGTCTTTTGAACGTGATGATGGCGGCGCCGGCCAGTCAGGTCGGGCCCGACGACGAGCCGAAACCCGTGGTGGCGGAGGCCGCGCCGCCCCCACCGGCCGCAGGGCGGACCAGCGGCCCCGTTGACGTAAGTGGATTTGCTTCATGACGAATATCGCCAAAACAAAAGAGCGCCTGGAGCTGCTGGAAGACGCGCTTTACAAACTCCTGACCCAGAAGCTTCCCGCCACGGTCGAGGTGGATGGCCGGTCCGTCATCTATACCCGGGCCGATGTGCCGACCTTGAAACAGGAAATCCTGGCCTTAAAAATCAAGCTGAATGAGGCGCCCCGCCGTGCCGCGCTTGGGTTTGTGATGGGCTAATGCTGGGCTTGGCGAAGACCATCACCGGCAAGTTCAGGGGCTTGCTGGCGGGGAGTTTTGATTCCCGGCGGTCCACGCCCTATGTGGGCGCCTCACGGACGGACCCAACCTTTTTCGGCTGGAATCCGCAAGCGATTTCCGCCGATGCGGCCACGCTGGATGACCGCGAGGCCTTGGTCGGCCGGGTCCGGGATATTGCCCGGAACAACGGCTGGGCCTCCGGGCTTTTGCAGAAAAAACTGGACAACGTGATCGGGTCGGGCCTGACCCTGCAGTCGGAGCCCGATTGGCTCGCCTTGGGCCTGGACGATGCCTGGGCGGACGAGTGGTCGCAAAAGGTGGAGGCGGGCTATCGCACCTGGGCCAACGACCCGCGCAACTTCGCCGACGTGCGCCGGCGTGGCACCATCGGGGCCTTGCAAGGCCTGATGTATCGCCACTTTGTGCTGGACGGGGAATGTCTGGCCCTATCGCTTTGGCTGAACAGGGGCGGTCCCTTCAAGACCTGCATTCAGGTGGTGGACCCGCAACGGCTGTCCAACCCCAACGGGGAAGCCAATAGCGAACGTCTGCGCGCCGGCGTGGAGATGGACCGTTATGGCGCGCCGCTGGCCTACCATATCCGGAACGGCCATCCCCAGGATCATATCGGCGCTTTCGGGCGGGAAAGCTTTAAGGATTGGACGTGGGAGCGGGTGCCGGCCTTCACGCCCCACGGCCGCCAGCAGGTCATCCACTACTATGACGTGGCGCAGGCGGACCAGACGCGGGGCGTATCCCGCTGGGCACCCTTGATCAAGTTGATCCGCACATCGACCAAATACGACGATCTGGAGGTGCAGGCCGCGATCGTCAATGCCGCCTTCGCGGCCGTTATCGAAACGGACATGGACGAGGAGAACATCCTTGATGCCTTCAGCTCTGAGATCCAACCCAGCAAGGTTGAACAAGCCCGCGCGGCCTATGGCAAGCAACATCCGCTGATCATCCAGGACCTGCGCATTCCCCGGCTTTTCGCGCGGGAAAAGCTGAACTTCAACCAGTCCCATCATCCAAACTCGGTCTATACCCTGTTCCAAACCCACTTCCTGCGGCACATCGCGGCCTGCTCGGGCCTGGCTTTTGAACAGGTCGCGATGAACTGGGAAAAGACCAACTATTCTTCGGCCCGCGCGGCCTTGGTGGAGGTTTATAAATTCGTCGTTCGGGAGCAAGACAGCTTCGGGCAGCGCGCCGCCACGCCGATGTTTGCCTTATGGCTGGAGGAGGCCATCGATCGGGGCATGATCCCCATGCCGAAAGGTGCCCCCGGGTTTCACGAAGCCTTCCCGGCCTATGTGCGTTGCACCTGGATGGGCCCGCCCCGGGGTTGGGTTGATCCGCTTAAGGAAGCTCAGGCCGCCGCCGCGCGGCAGGCCGCGGGCATTTCCACACAAAAGGCCGAATGCGCGCAACAGGGTCGAAACTACCGGGAAGTCAACGCCCAGCTGGCCCGGGAAAAGCAGCAGCGGGAAGATCTGAGCCTGGAAAGCCCGGCCATGCCGGCGATCGCCCAAGATCCGGAGGACGATCCGGACGGGCCGGAAGATCCGGACGAATTGGACGGCGAAGACCAGCGGCAAATTGGGGAGGATCGGGACGGGGCATGAGTTTGCGGTTTGCCTGTGTGGCCGCCCGGTTTTTTGACGCGCCCTTGATGGTGGATCGGCGGAAACTGCCGGTGTTGTCGGCCCTTTTTACCGCGCGCATGGGATTGGAGGCGGGTGTGATTGCTGGGGCTGATGGGTCCACGCGGGTGCCGGCCTTGGGTGTTGCGGGTGCCGCCGATGATTTCCTGCCTGAGCCGCCGCCCGAAGCACCAACGGAAGGCGCAGCGGGGTCCATTGCCGTGATCCGAATCACGGGCTCGCTGGCCCACCGGGTGAGTGCCATGGAAGCGGATTCCGGAGCCGTGGACTATGACATGATTTCGAATGTCTTTCAGGCAGCCCTGGCGGACCCGGGCGTGAAGGGCATCATGCTGGACATTCATAGCCCGGGCGGGGAGGTTTCCGGCGCCTTTACCCTGGCGCAAGAGATTTACGCCGCGCGGGACGACGGGATCAAGCCGATCATCGCCGTGGCCAACGATTTGGCCGCCTCGGCGGCTTACCTGATCGCCTCCGCTGCGGACCGGGTGTTTGTCACCCGGACCGGCGAAGTGGGCTCGATCGGGGTGGTTGCCTTGCACCTGGACCGCTCGGGAGAGATGGAAAAGAAAGGCTGGGTGGCCACCCTCATTTACGCCGGCGCGCACAAGGTGGAGGGCAACGAATTCGAGCCCCTGGACGCCAAGGTGCGGGACAAGATCCAGGCGGAGGTGGACTCCTACTATGCCCTGTTCGTCGCTGACGTGGCCAAGCACCGGGGCCTGAGCACCGAGGCGGTGCGAGCCACCGAGGCGGCCACTTACATCGGTCAGGCGGCCGTGGATGTGGGCCTGGCGGACGGCATTGCCACGCCCCGGGAGGCCCTGGCGGCGTTTTCACAACGGCTAGGGCTCTAGCCGGTTTTTTGCCGCCGTCCCGGCGGTTTTCCCTGCCAGACATGAAAGGACAAGACATGAGTAAAGAGACTCTGGCGAGCAAAATGCCGGGTGGCGGCAACCAAGCCACCGCTGAAGGCGCATCGGCCCAAACCGCGCCGGCGCAGCCGGGCAACGGCACGGCCGGCCTTTCCTTGGGGGTGCCGGCGGGTCCCTCTGCAGAGCAAGCGGTGGGCGCGGACCGGGAGCGGGCCTTTGCGATCCTTTCCTGTGACGAGGCCAAGGGCCGCGAAGAATTGGCCCAACGGCTGGCCCTTAAAACCAGCATGTCGGTGGAAGAGGCCAAGGCGTTGCTCGCCTCGGCGCCGCAGGCGCAAACGGCCTCGCGGCTGGACGGGCTGATGGAACAGGCGCCTAACCCGAACGTGCAGTCGGAGGAGGTGGCGGCGGCGAAGCCCCGCGCCCGGCCGAACGCGACCGAAATCTACGCCCGCCGCCGCCAGGAAATGACGGCCGCGACCTGATTGTCGCCGAAAGGCGATTTGATCGATTTGGCCTCCGGCAGCGTGGGGCCTTTTTTGAATCGAGGAGTTAATCATGCCTAACGTAACAGATAGCCCCCGCGCTGGTGGTTTTATTGTCAGTGAGGGCAATGGGACGATTTCCCGGGACCCGGGGACCCTGATTGCGGGTCAAAACTTGAAGCCCGGGACGGTGCTCGGCCTGATTACGGCCAGCACAAAGTATACCCAATTGGCCCCGGGCGCCGTGGATGGCAGCGAGGTCGCCGCCGGGGCCTTGTATGACGCAGTGGACGCCAGCGCCGCCGACGCGGATTGCGTCGTCCTGCGGCGCCTGTCCGAGTGGAACGACAGTGAACTGATCTGGCCGGACGGCATCACCGGTCCGCAAAAGGTCACCGCCACCGGAGAGCTGGAAGCTCGTAACATCCTTCTGCGCTGAGGCCCAGATCCGACGGGGCAGACCCCGTTTTCGCTATTTCTCTGAAGGGGAAAACCATGCTTGATATTTTTAAATCGGACGCCTTCAGCACACTGACGCTGACGGATGACATCAACAAAATGCCCCATGTCCCGGGACGTATCGGCCGGACGGGGATTTTCAATGAGCGGGGGGTGCCCACCACTCAAGTGATGATCGAGGAAAAAGACGGGTTTTTGACCCTAATCCCCAACACCCAACGTGGCGGGCCGGCAACTCAATACACAAAACAAGGCCGCGCAGCGCGCAGCTTCCTGTTGCCCCATCTTCCCCTGGAGGATCGTATTCTGGCGTCGGAAATTCAGGACGTGCGCCAATTCGGGAGCGACAACCAAATGGAGAGCGTTCAAAGCGTTGTCAATGATCGGATGACGGAACTGGCCCACAGCCACGACGCCACGGTGGAGTACGGCAGGATCGGTGCCATCAAGGGCGTTATCTTGGACGCGGATGGCACAACCGTCATCTACAACTTGTTCAACGAATTCGAGGTATCTCAAACGGTGGTGTCCTTCGAGTTGGATGTGGTTACCACCAAGGTCCGGAACATTTGCCTGGACATCAAGCGCACGATCGCAAAAGCCTTGGGCGTGGAAATGATCACCGCTGTCCGTGCCTTTTGCGGCGCCAATTTCTTTCAGGGTCTCATCAGTCACGATAACGTGGCGGGTGCTTACGAGCGCTGGCAGAACGGCGAAATGTTGCGCAACGACCCCCGCGCCGGCTTCCCCTTCGGCGAGATCATTTTCGAGGAGTATGTGGGCCAGGTGGGGACCGTTGATTTCATCCATCCCGATGAAGCCCATTTTGTTCCCATCGGCGTGAACGGGTTGTTCCGGACCTATTTCGGGCCTGGCGATTTTCTGGAAACGGTCAATACCATCGGCCTGCCCCGCTATGCCAAGGTGGCGCCGGATGAGAAGCTGAATCGCTTTGTTGACGTCCACACCCAGTCCAACCCGTTGAGCATGTGTCTGCGGCCGGACATCCTGGTCAAGGGCAAATTCACCTAACCACCCAACCAGACCGTTAGCAGGGCGCCAGGTGCGCCTTTTTTTTGTGGTCCGTTTTTGGCTGGCACCGCCCCTTTTTGGGGCGGCGGCCATGGGGATGTTCATAGGGGGACGGCATGGCTTCGGATATTCGGCAGACGAATGCGCTGGCCTTGGCGCAGGCGCAGGCGATCGCCGATGGGGTGGATTCGGGGACGCTGGGGTCGCCCAAGCTGCGGATCTATGACGGGACGCGGCCGGCCACGGCCGAGGAGGCGATCACCAGCCAGACCTTGCTGGCCGAGATCGACCTGCCCGTGCCGGCCTTTACCGTGGCCGACGCGGCGCCGGGGGCGGCGTTGAACCTGAACGGCCTGCCCCTGTCGGACGCGGCGGCGGCGGCCGGCGGCACGGCCACCTGGTTCCGGGTTTCCAACCGGGACAATGTGACCCAATTCGACGGCTTCGCCGGCGACGCGGCGGACGATCCGGATCTGAGACTGAACAACAAGGTGATCCAGCAAAACGTCCAGGTGACCATCGATTCCGGTGGTTTCGTGGTTCCCGAGTAAGCTTGTTTTTAAGGGGCACGCCTTATGCCCGCCGCCTGGCCCGCTTCCCTGCCGCTCTTGCCGTTGATCGAGGGCTATCAGGAACGGCCGCCGGCGAACCTGATATCCTTTCAGCCGCTGCTGGGCCCGCCCCGGGTGCGGCTGCTGGCGGATAATGCCGAACGGCGCTATCAGCAAACCTTCAGCATGAGCGCGGCCCAGGCGCTGCGCCTGCGGGACTTCTATTTCGATGACCTGAAGGGCGGGTCGCTGACCTTCGAATTCGCGGACCCGCGCACGGGCAGCCCGCGGGAGCTGCGCTTCGTGCCCGGGGAGCGGCCGCGGATCGTGGGGCGGATCGGCGGGCGCTATCGGGTGGCCTGCCAGTTCATGACCGGATCGGAACCTGCGGAGGTTTTCCCGGTCCCGGCGGAATTGCAGACCGGCGTGGTCTTCGGCCAGCTGTCGGGCCGTTTTTATCTGCCGGTGGGCACGGGCAGCGCCACGGCGCAGTTCCGCGGCACCCTGTCGGGCCGTTTCTTCCTGCCCCGGGGCAACCTGACAGGGGTGACGGCGCAAACGGCCGGGGCGTTAAGCGGGTCTTTCTTCCTGCCCACGGGCAGCCTGGTGGCCCGCCAGGTGGTGGTGGCGGACATCAGCGGGAGTTTCTTCCGGCCCCAAGGCAACATGCAGGCCACGGTGCTGCTGGACCCGCCGGTGGCGTCCAACTGGACGGACATTCTGATCCTGACCGGCGCCACGTCGCTGTCGTCCACCAACATCACCTTGCCGGACGGACAAAAACTCTGGCTGCGCATGGGGGCCTCGGACAACGAGACCAGCGGGCGGGGGCCCTATAACACGCCGACGTTTAATGGCGTGCCCATGACCGAGGTGGAGCCCCAGGTCACGTCGCCGGGCAGTACCGACGTGACGGCGGGCCGCTGGTACTACGATAACGACAGCGGCGCGGACATCACCGGGGCCACCCTGACCATCACGGCAGCCAATCCCACCAATTCCCGGGGCGGCTGCCACATGAACATCGCCGGGGTGGAGCCGGGCCCGCCGGAGGCCTTCGCCACGGTGGCGGCCACGGGCCTGCCCTATGAGGCTTCGGTGACCACGCTGGGGCCCAACCGGCTGCTGATCGGCGGCGCGAATTATCACAACAACACGGGGCTGACCCCCGCCACGGGGCAGACGGAACGCTCGGAAGTGGTGGAAGCCAACATGGTCCAGGCGGTGGGGGAGATCAACGCGGCAACGGCGGGCGTGCACACCATGGGCTGGACCTCCAGCAAAGACGAAAACTGCGTGGTGTCCCTGGATGCCTTCGCGCCGGCCGGCGGTGGCGGCGGCGGGGGTGGTTCAGGCATCCGCGTGGCCACCGGTGACAACACGGTCTTCAAGACCGGCGACGATACCATTCTGACCTTCGAGTAGAGCCATGATGCGACGATTTTTGAGCTTGGCCCTGGTTTTGAACCTGGTCTGGGCCATGCTGCCCGCGCGGGCGGTCTTGGCCCAAACCGAGGAAACCCTGGACCAGCGGCCGGCCCTGGGCGCCCTGGCCACGGGTGATCTGATGTGGGCCAAGCGGGGCACGGGTCCGGGCTCGGATTACAAGATCAACGTCCAGGACATGTTGGCCTACTTCGTGGGCACCGGGCAGATACCGAACGATATCACCAGCCTGGGCGCGGACGGGACAGACGGCCTGGACGATAGTGTCGCCTTCGAGGCGGCGGTGGCGGCCGGCGGCGCCTGGTACGTGCCGCCGGGCACCTACTATCTAAACAGCACCACGGATCACCCCTGGGGCACGGATACGGTTTTTTGGGGCCTAGATGGGGCCCGGGATTTCACCACCATTGATATCGGCACCGGCGACAACTTCGATCTGACCGGCGGCTCGGTGGGCCTCTACAATCTGGCATTTCAGAACGGTGATGACTTCATCAGCGCCAACGATCTGGCGACCACGGTGCCCTCGGTGGAGGTGGTGAACACCCGCTGGACCAATACGCAGACCGCCGGGGTTTCCTGCACCAACAACAACGGGGAAAACCCCAACGGGAAGATAGAACGCTACGTCTTCCACCGGTCCATCGTCAGCCAAGGCACGGGGCAGCGGGGGGTCTTTTGCTGGTCCATTGAGACCTTCGGGGTCTGGGTCACCCACAACAAGATCACCGGCGGCGAAAACGCCATCCAAATCGGCTATGTGGAAAACACCGACGCCTATCCCGCCGAGGTGAACCAGCGCAAGTGGTTCTTCCTGAATTACAACAATATCGGGAACATCGACGGCAACGGTCAGGGCGGCAACGTCATGACCGGCGGGATCTTCACCATCGGCAATTACATCCAGGTGATCGGCAATCACCTGTTCAACTGCGCCGACAACACGGTGGGCACGCCCCACCCGGAAGACAACGAGGCCATCTATCTGAAGGCCCAGCACTATATCGTCGCGCACAACACGATCGAAAACTGCGGCGATTTCGAAGGGGCCATCATCGCCAAGGGCAAGACCGCCGGCACCTATCCGGACTGCCCGGAAGGGGCCTGCGGCCGGGACGGCCTGATCCACGACAACATCATCCGAAACACCCGGGTGACGGCCAATACCTATACCTGCATCTACGTGCAGTCGGATTCGGTGAACATCCATAACAACAAGTGCTTCGGCGCCACGGCGGCCTGTGTCGACGTGAACGCGGCCGGGCGCTATTACTACGTGCGGATTGCCAACAACGATTGCGTGGATTTGCGGGGACAGTACGGCATCAAGCTGCAGGGCAACAACGATAACTTCACCCTCGACGGCAACAAGTTCTATGAGCACAACGGCGCCCTGGTCACCAATCTTTACCTGATCGACGTGGACATCAACACCAATACGACCATGGACGGCCTGGTGATCCGGGATCATGAATTCCCCGATACGGACCAAGGCGACAACATGGTGTGCATCCGCATCCGAAATTCGGGGACCCTGCGCAACGCGCGGATCTGGAACAACGATTTCGGCGACTGCGACGACGGCATCATGTTCATCGAAACAGGCACGGTGCAGGGCCTGAGTATCGCCGGCAATGACTTTTCCCGGGTGGCCGACCCTTACGATCAGGGCGGCAATCAGAGTTTCGGCACGGGCGCCAATGACTGCTGGCAATTCGCCAACCGGAACTGGAACGGCAACGAAGGGGCCTGCGCCGCCAACGGCGTGGTCAATTGATCTAAAGGAGGCGCGCATGGATGAATTTTTGTACCTGGAAACGGCGCCCGGCTCGCGGGTTTTTAAATTCCGGGGCCGGCTCGGCCCGGGGGACCATCCGCCGTCCTTTGCGGAAAAAATGGCGCAAAAGGGCCACCACGTCATCGTGACGCCCCATAATCACGGCCCCACCATCGGCTGGCCGGACGA